>JAOZST010000248.1:0-4400 GCA_029939535.1 Desulfobacteraceae bacterium
GTCAGCGCAGGCCTGTCACCATTTATCGCCTGATTACCCGGGGAACGGTGGAAGAAAAAATTGTACAGATGCATCGCCGCAAACGAAATCTTGCGGACAGCCTGCTCACGGGGAGCGACTTAACCGGGAAAATGTCTGCCAAAGAACTTCTGGCTTTAATCCAGGAGTAGTCGGAACCGATCATGCTATTGACTTCACCCAGATAAGGGCGCCCTACGAGATTGGTTTGAATGTTCTGCGGATCATGTTTTAACGTATCACTTATTTTTATAATTTCTCATAAGCAGGGGAGTTTATCGCCTTAAGGATTCCTGCATCTGTCAAGCAGAGGCTTCTTGACCGTGCCAGGACAGGTCGCCGACCATTCAACGAGTTGCTCCAGTACTATACAAGACGCAGATTATGAGGGGATAAGAATCCGATTCCACAGAAGTTTGGAAAAAGCGATAATCCATATGCAGATTGACATAGGGTTCGGGGATGCGATTCACCCATTGACACTTTGGCATGAAGTAGAGCCCGAATTGTCAAAACTTGATGAATATGGAGGCGGTGATTACAGCCTGATGGAAGATGTAGGAGAAGGTTTGTATCAGCTGTATAAAAAATTGCAGGAGATAACCTTAACCGAAGAAGACAGAGGAGCGCTACTAAATGAGGTAGTATCTTATATTGAAAGTGGTAATGAAGAAATCAAAAACTTGAAAATCGGTATCCGGAAGAGATACTCAAGCTTTACGAATGATCCGTTGGCAATCTTGACATATCTACAACCAGAAAAATCTATTCAGACAATGCAGTTGCAGTTGCAAGGGTTTGACGTGTTCTTGTGGATGTTATGAAAAAAACAGGTGAGTGGGAAAAATATGCATTGCGAATAAAGACAGATAACGCTAAAAGGCCAGCATTCCAAGATGAATTCGCAAACGTTATTCCCGATTGGAAGAGTTTATAAAGGATTGGAAATCAAGCCTTCTCCAAGTGGACACAAGGTTAGAATAGTAGGTCTGGTCTGAATCCTTAAAAAACAATACCCCTTGACGATAATATTCTTATAGGTTACTATATTGACCATGATAAAAGACTTTAAATGCAAAGAAACTGAATTTATATTTAATGGTCTTTTTTCTAAAAAATTGCCACAAGATATACAAAGATTGGCTGAAAGAAAGTTAATTATGATTCATAGAGCTGGTAAAATAAATGATCTTAGAGTACCTCCTGCAAATCGGCTGGAAACACTCAGTGGCAATCGAAAGGGACCACACAGCATACGCATTAATAAAAAATGGCGCATTTGTTTTGAATGGAAAGAGGACGGCGTGCATGGTGTTGAGATTGTTGATTATCATTGAGGAGGTGCCACTATGAGAAATTTTCCACCTACACACCCTGGTGAAATACTGCTTGAAGAGTTTTTAAAACCAATGGGCATAAGCCAATATCGAATTGCTAAAGATATTGGTGTTCCTGCCATGCGGATAAATAAAATTGTTCGATTTGAAAGAGGAATAAGTGCAGATACTGCTCTAAGATTAGCGCGTTATTTTGGAATGTCTGTTGATTTTTGGACGGGAATTCAAGTTCACTATGATACTGAAATGGCCAAAATGCAATTAGGAGATAGGTTAGAAGCAGAGGTCAAGACATTTGATCCTGCTGCTTGATTATGTCCAATTAAATTGCCCATACCCATATCAAATTGATCAAAAACCACCATCCCAACTTTAAAAATAAACCGGCCAAGATAATTGACGCGGACCGGACAAAGTAATTGACATTAGACAAAAGGTGTGATTGACCTTATTGCCAATATTCAGCAAAATGAATTCGATCTTTCAATAACAGCTTTAGAGCAACCAGATTTAACAGATATCAAAAAAAATTATCAGAAACAAAAAGGTAATTTTGGGGTTGCGGAATTTGAAAATCAAATTCTGGGAACTACCTCACTTTTAGATATCGGCAATCATATGGCCGCATTGAGAAAAATGTTTGTCCATAGTTCATATCGAGGTGCTAAAATCGGTATAGCAAAAAAACTTCTCAAAACGCTTATTCCATGGGCTGAAACACACCAAATCAAAGAAATATACTTGGGGACAACTCCAAAATTTTTTGCAGCCCACCGGTTTTACGAGAAAAATAACTTTAGCGAAATAATCAAACACGATCTGCCTGAAACATTTCCTATTATGAAAGTGGATATAAAATTTTATAAATTTGAACTTAAATCTGAAAGAATAAAATAAAAATTGACAATTGCCCCAATTTTGGTACACTTTATGTATGGATTATGATGATATAAAATTAAAAGTTCAGTTCGGATGGCCGCTTGGCATGCCTTTGGTTGAAAAAATAAAGCCGTTTTTATGGGAAGTCAGGTCAAGAGTTCCAAATGGAATTGCCAGAGTTTTATTCACTGTTGATGGCAATGTCATGATTCTACTACACGGTTTCATTAAGAAATCGCAGAAAGTTCCTAAGAATGAGCTTAAAACAGCTCTTTCACGGTTGAAACAGTATCAGGAGGATTAAGATGAAAGATAAACATATTGGAAGTAGTTTCGATGATTTCCTTCAGGAGGAAGGGTTAATGGCAGAGGCTGAAGCAACCGCTCTCAAACGCATACTTGCTTATCAAATTCGGCAGGAAATGGAATTATGTAATATTTCAAAAACTGCTCTGGCCAAAATGATGAAAACAAGCCGCTCATCAGTAGATAGGCTACTGGATCCTAAAAATTCTTCAATAACGCTTCTAACTCTGGAACGTGTTGCAATAGCCCTTGGGAAAAAACTTAAACTTCAATTTGCTTAATTGTCGAATCTATCTGATTCCACCTATTCTTCAGTGCAATAAAAGTATAATATACACATGGCTGCGGTTTATTTGGAAACTTTAAAATTTCAACAACAACATGCTGCGGTCGAGCCGCAGATGTTCAAAGTTATATGGTTTGAAAATTGTGGAATGATAATTCGATGTTAAAAATAAAGATATAACTGCACATAGGTTAAGATATGACTAAATCCAAAATTTATAGGAGATTTGAAAATGAAAATTTTAAGAACGCCAGATGATTCGTTTGAAAATCTCACTGGTTATCCATTTAAGCCAAACTATATAAAAATTTGGGATAGCGAAGATCAAGAGTTGAGGATTCATTATATTGATGAAGGCCCGCTTGATGCGAAACCTGTACTACTTATGCACGGAGAACCCAGTTGGTCCTATCTATATCGGAAAATGATCCCTATCATCACTGATGCCGGGTATCGAGCCATTGCACCGGATCTAGTGGATTTGGTCGCTCGGACAAACCAGCGGACAGGAAGGATTACACCTATCAATGTCATGTTGGTTGGATGCAGGCATGGTTAAACAAGCTACATTTACAGGGAGTAACGCTTGTCTGTCAGGATTGGGGAGGCTTAATAGGATTGCGCTTGGTGGCCCAAAATCCGGATCAATTTTCAAGGGTAGTGACAGCCAACGGGGCTACCTACTGGAGTTGGACCGATGTCTGACGCGTTCCTAAGCTGGCGTAAATATTCAATAGAAGTGCCTAATTTCGACGTTGAGGGCATTATCACTATGGGGTGCCAGAAACCTTTGGCGGCGGACGTGATTGCTGCGTACAATGCTCCCTTCCCGGACGACACATACAAAGAGGGCGCACGCATATTTCCTTCGCTTGTCCCCATCGCTCCGGATGACCCCGCAGCACAAGCAAACCAGGATGCCTGGAAAGTACTCTCCAAGTTTAAAAAACCGTTTATAACCATGTTCAGTGACAGTAATCCTATCACTCGCGGCATTTGGCTACTATGACATCTGCTGACTTCTGCCCTGTCACCAGACAAGTTACCTTGAAAGGCGCAATGAAAACACTTTTACAGGTGCTGCCCATTGTTTGTATCTCATCACCGTCGGCAACAGCCGGTGATTCCTGGACCTTGGTTTCCAGGTATGGTCTGAGCCGGGAGTTGTTGCAAAAGAGGTTCAATGCATGCAAAGCAGATCTCCCCGGATAAGAACGTGAACTGTCACTACACAACCGCAGCATTTACCCTGTCTCCTGAATCCTGGGCTTCGACATGTTGTGCTGGCTTACCCGGAGACCAGGCCTTATATGCTGTTTCTGTTCGTCGGCTCATAGTTTTGCACTCCAACTTCCTTCGGACGGTCCCTCACGGTTCCGCCCTTGTTTTCGGCTAATACTTCTGTTAATGCTGTATGCATCAACAGGATTCACGTATAGGGGACTTGCACCCCATAAGTTCACGCCCATGCAGGTCTGCCCATGAATCGGTTGGAAGAAAATTTTGTGATCCAGCGCTGCGGCCGGATATTGTGATCAAGGAAACAGCATGACTGATCGTCCAGTCCTCTCGGG
>JAOZST010000249.1:0-4398 GCA_029939535.1 Desulfobacteraceae bacterium
ATTTATTAAAAATTTTAAACACCAATACTACACGAGTCACCGTGATTTTAATAACAAAGTCTTTAACCTATATCACTTGATGTTGGATTTTTCAGATAATTTAATCAGCTAAAGGACCGAACGATTTGAATAATAAATCATTACAAAAACTTGAAGGCAGGAAATGGAACCGACTTTTGTCCAATTAACTTATCGAAAAAAGCAAAACCATGAGTGAATACCAATATTACGAGTTCCTGGCAATCGACCGCCCGTTGACCGAGGAAGAAACCAATGCGCTGCGACGAATTTCAACCAGGGCTCAAATCACGCCGGTCAGTTTTATCAACCATTACAACTGGGGAAGTTTCGGCGGTGACCCGGGCAAACTGATGCAGCAATATTTTGATGTCCATGTATATGTGGCCAACTGGATGACCGCCACCTTTATGCTGCGCCTGCCCATTGCCGCACTGTCGCAGGAAACGGTTAAAGCTTTCAGGATTCGCTACATGCTGGATTTTAAGTCTACGAAAACCCACTGGATCATTACCTGGTACCTGGAGGAATCGGAAAATTACCGCCGGTTTGGCGAGGAAAGCGGCCAGGGCTGGATGTCTCGTTTGGCCCCAATCCGGGATGAACTGCTGCGCGGGGATATCCGAAGCCTTTATATCGGCTGGCTGGCCGCTGTAACACAGGAAACCATTGATGATGATCAGGTGGAGCCGCTGCCGGTCAACGGCCTTGGGGATTTGACCCCGTCACAGCAGGCCCTGGCTGAATTCCTGGAAGTGGACCCGGACTTGCTGGCAGGTGCAGGAATAGGCAGCAAAAAATTCCAGACTATGGCGGTATCTCAAGAAAAAATGGATGGGTGGATTGATGATCTGCCTGAAAAGCAATTAAAAGCCGTCATCAGGCAGATCATCAAGGGAGATGGTTTACAGGCCGTAAGATCATTACAGAAAGACTTTATGGCATGGCAGCGTGAGTTGCAAAAAGATGCGGATATACCACCGCAGCGCCCAGTTGCTGCGTTGTGGGAGAATGCGAACAAAGCAGAAAAGATCCGTCTGAAAAAGGCAGAGCAGAAACGAAAGCAGCAGGAAGTCAAGCGCCGGCAGGAAAGAGAAAATTTTCTAAAAAACCTGTCAAAAAAAACACCTGAGATGTGGGAATCCCTTCAACTGACCGTTCAGCGGGGCTCCGGTCTGGCCTATGACGAAGTCTGCCGTTCCATTGTGGATATTTCTGAAGCCCATGCGCGATTCGGGGACCGCAGCCGTTTCAAAAACGAGCTGAAAAAATTCATGGCCGGTCACATGCGGCGCAAGGCCTTGATCCAAAGACTGGTAAAGGCCGGGGTGTGGAAGGAAACATAGAGGATAAAAAATGGAAACTTTGGATGAAATAATCGCACAGATCACAAAAACTGTGGACAGCGATGATGATATTTTCAAGGTCTTTTGTCAGGCCTTGAAAGATAATGTTTCTTTTCCCGCAGACGGTTTTGTCATTGGTGTGCCGGTTTCAGTAACAAATATTAATTATAATGGAAATATCAGACGCGGGCTGACGGCAGATTGCCGGCGTGAAGATGATTCCCTTTACACGATTGCGTTAACCGAAATTGCACTACCAAAGACCCTGGCAGGGATTGAGCATGTTGCCGCTTACCGTAAATGGCTCGGCCTTGAATCCTTCACCGGTGACGACAATATCCCATTAAAAAACAGGCAATATCATAAGGCAGCTGATGGAGACCTTGACCTGAGCAAGCCGGTGGAACTTGTAGTCCTCTCAGTTAAGGAACGCACAGCCCGGTGCAGCCTGCCGGAAAGCGGCAGGATCATCACATTACGGGCAGGCGATCTGTGGGAGGTTGCGCCTGGAGAAATAGTGACGGTTCAACCGCGGAAACAGTGGAAATACGGCGGCCATCCCTATCTTTCCGGGGAGATTCAATCGACCCGGCTTGATACCAAGGGTCTTGAACTTGAACCTCTCGGTCTTTCAGATATAGGGATCTGGGATCCAATGGAACATTTTCAAGAAGAAATAGACGAGCCGCCAGAAGAATGGAAGAAGTCGATTATCGACCGTGGAGCCTGCCCTATGGTTGAAATGGAACAGATCATCCCTGGTGAAAATGAGAGAGATTCTTTTGATGATCCCATTTTAAAGGCAGTCGAGTTGAAAGAATCCGGCCACAGCGCGGAGGCAAGGGTGTCATTGATGGAATTATGCCAGGCTGATCTGCGTTGTCTTGATGCGCATGCTCACCTGGGAGGGCTAATTTTTGATCACAGACCGGCTCAGGCTATTCGTCATTATGAGACCGGTTTGCGTATTGGCGAACTGTCACTGGACGATAAGTTTTCCGGTGTATTGCCATGGAGCTGTATGGGTAACCGTCCTTTTTTACGCTGCATGCATGGCTATGGTCTTTGCCTCTGGCGTTTGGATCGTTTTAAAGAAGCTGAACTTATTTTCAAACGAATGCTCCTGCTGAATCCACTGGACAATCAAGGAGCCAGATTTCTCATCGGCAAGGTGAATGCCGGAACTGATTGGAATGATTTTGATGACAGATAAAACTTAAGAGGTTTTCAAAAAATGGCTTTTTGGCATTACAGGGTGATTTGGAAAAATCACAATAAAACGGATTCCTGTTCCTATCATATCCACGAAGTGTATTATGACGATGAGAATAATATTGAAAGCTGAACTCAATCTCCAGTTGAACCGATGGGAGAAACTCTTGCTGAATTGCGCGGTGATATACATTTCTTTTTAAAAGCCTTTCAAAAGCCCGTCTTAATCGAAACAAGCCGAGACGGTAAGGACACCTTGATAGAAGATGAAGAGAGTATAGAAATAAACAAGGGCCATTACCATGAAA
Source organism: Desulfobacteraceae bacterium (assembly GCA_029939535.1). Lineage (GTDB taxonomy): Bacteria > Desulfobacterota > Desulfobacteria > Desulfobacterales > Desulfobacteraceae > NBML01. Next base: position 2,885 of record JAOZST010000249.1, read on the forward strand.
TATTGGACAGGTCTTGGGTTGCGACTGAATACCTCAATCAATTTATCGGTAACCATCCGATTATTAAGAGAAACAATGACCTCTTTGAAATATACATGAAGGCTGAATTAGCTATTTCGGAGCTATATCAACATATCGGCCGATTGATGGATGACTGAACTGTTAAAAAGGGATTATCAATCCTACTTGACTTTGAATCCCAACCAAAAAACGAACCGGATGTGACCGGTTATTTTTGCGTTAAAAATGAATGAATTCGTGATGATGGGATGAGAATCAGATAAATCGCACTGAGTCATTTAAATCTGCCATGAAACCTGATATTACAGGATTGTCTGATTTTTAAAATTGAAAGAAAACGAGTAAAGGACATATGTTATTTTTTAAAGACAAAAATACCGGTAAAGAGTGCCTTTACCTTATGGAAGACGGCAATAAACAAAATTATGAGTGTATCTTTTCCGCTTGTCCCAATCCGACTTGCACCTGCATGACCATAGACATTGACCTAACCTTCATGCCGGGTCAGAACTGTGAGGGCCTGCCCAAACTTTGCCACAGTGTGGAAATTGATCTGGACAGGAGAAGACTGCAGACGTCACCCCAAAAAAAATTGCCGCCTGAGGAAAAGGCTTTTGGAAACCTGCTTTTGTCCCAGCTTGGAGATGATGATTTCAAATACCTGGAAACCAGGCAGTTTGCCTATAAAAATAAGATTACCGAAGCGGCGGACATCAATGAAATAGAGGGCTATTTTGACTATAACGAAGTCGAACTGAACGGATTGATGTATGCTTATAATGGTATTTTGCCGTATGGTGACCAGATTCTGGTCACCATAAAGGAAGAAAAGTACCTGATAGTTGATCAGTTCTGTCTGCAGCCAAAGTGTAAATGCACGGACGTGACCCTGGATTTAGTACCTGCCGGGGAAGATACAATGAAGGCTGATCCTTGGTGTGCCTTTCGATTAAAATATGCAAAAAGACACTGGGACATGATGGAGGACTTTCCTCCTCCAATCCCTTTAGAAGAGATTCAATCCACTATTGAAGCACAACATCCCAACTTTTACAAACAGCTTCAAACACGCCATGAGAAATTAAAAAAGATCTATTTAAATTGCCGCAGGAAACATTACTCACCGCCACAGATCGTAACAGACCGGAAGGTAGGCAGAAACGATCCCTGCCCCTGTGGCAGCGGAAAAAAATATAAAAAGTGTTGTTTAAAATCATCCACTCCGGTTGAATCTCCAGACAACCGATCAGATATTTCGGGTTTTCAATTTCCTGACGATTTTAAACTATAGTGTTTTTTTTGCAGCAGGGTTAAAAACGTATGAATGAATTTTTCGAAGACATTGATAATATGGACAGCGCTTTTTTCACAGTATAAATCTGAATGCCAGGGCTGTGATATGTTTTTACCGGTTAATGATTTGGGTCTGTGTGAAGATTGCGCAGGCAAACTTGACCGTGACATGATCCGAAAACGGGATTGGGCGTATTCTG
>JAOZST010000078.1:0-15967 GCA_029939535.1 Desulfobacteraceae bacterium
TGAAAATGAGATGTTAAAGCATATCCCCGGATACCTGCCCCTTGGCTTTTTTGTCTTTATTGTCTACGGCAGTCTGTTGCCCTTTGAATATCGGCAGGTATCCATGGAAAATGCCTGGTCTCATTTTGTCAATATCCCCTACCTGGAACTGGACATTGTTTCCCGGGCCGACTGGATAGCAAACATACTGATCTATATACCCCTAAGTTTTTTTTCACTGGCATGGCTGGTACCTAAAATTAAATCGGTTTTTTTCAAGATTGCCGCTATTTGTACCATTCTCTTAGGATGTTCAGCAACTGCCATGGCAATTGAGTTCTGCCAGATTTTTATTTCTCCCCGCACTGTATCTCTTAATGATATTATTGCTGAAATGATCGGTATTTCTCTGGGACTGGTGTTCTGGCTTGCATTTGGCAGGCAGTTTCTGGGGTATTGTGCGGACATTTTAGACGGCGGCACCAGGGCAATGGGTTCAGCCCTGGTGTTGTACGGCCTGTTTTACCTGGCATTGTGTTTATTCCCCTTTGATTTTATCGTTTCTGTTTCAGATCTTACCTGGAAACTGTCTTCAGGTCAATATGCTCTGATTGTCCTGCCATCGGCCTTTGACAGGCCGCTCTACAGTTTGATGTCCCTGGGCATTGAAGTCTTATTAGCCGTTCCTCTGGGGATTTTAATCCTGATAAATGGGGGCCATTCTTCAGGCAGATTGTTTAAGTTACTGCTGGTGGGTGGATTCATCGGTATTCTAATTGAAGGTGTTCAGCTCTTCCTGGCCTCCGGCGTAAGCCAGGGGATTTCAGTTTTTACCCGTGTCATGGGAGTGGGTCTGGGCGGGATAGTATTTTTCGTACTTCAATCCGGGAAATTATCCAGATTAAGACCCTATTCATGGTATCTGGTTCTGGCTGGTGCCCTTCCATATGTATGGGTTCTATTGAGTGTGAATGATTTTTTCAGTCAGGCATGGATCGGTTATGAAGAGGCAGTCTTAAAACTGGAGCGAAATATGTTTTTGCCCTTTTATTATCACTATTTTTCAACGGAAACCCAGGCGGTTTTGAGTCTGTTGTATAATATGGCGCTCTATGCCCCCATTGGTGCTGCCTGCTGGATACTTGGCCACATAAAGGCAGGGGAAAAAAGTATCTGTACAGCTTCTTTTGCGGCTGTACTGGCTGGTGGTGCAGCCTGTATCGTTGAAGTCGGCAAACTGGGATTAACAAACAAGCATCCGGATTTTACAAATGTAATGATTGCAGCCGCTGGCGCCGGGCTTGTTTTTGTGAGTATCGAATGGGGCTTGCGAGTGCTCAAGAGGAATGCTCAAACATCCATGATGTCCCACGATGTTCAGGGATGATGGCTTCCCTTCATAAGGTTAAAGAGACCCCCCTTTATTTTTTCCGGATCATTCTGGGCCGCATTGCAGCAGTATTAACGGCTGTTGCTGTTATTGCCGTTGTTTTTCATTACCCCATGGGCAGGTCCTGGCTGTTCATGAGTCTTTTTGTTTATGCTGTGCTGCTCTGGGTTTATCCCTCTATCTGGCTGTTTGTGATTCCGGCACTTCTTCCGGTGCTTGATCTGAGTCCCTGGACCGGCTGGTTTTTTTTGGATGAATTTGATCTTTTTGTGTGGGTAACCCTGGCAGTTACCTGGTGGGGGAAAAACAGGTGGTGGGAGAAACACTGGGAAAAGGAGAAACAACCCCTGCCCCGATGGGCAGTCATCTGGATTACGCTTTTTGCGTTTTCCTGTATCCTGAGCACGCTTAAGGGGGTGCTGCCGCTTCCTGAATATGATGCCAATAGTTTTTCCAATTATTACAGCAGATTTAACAGCTTAAGGGTTGCAAAGGGATTTTTTGCAGCGCTTCTGCTTCTTCCTCTGCTGCAGAGGGAGTTGACTGACCGGACCAGGATTAAAAAATATCTGGTTCCGGGAATCCTTTCCGGATTGTCGGGTGTTGTTGTTGCTGCCATCTGGGAACGAAGTGTTTTTTCAGGCCTTTTGGATTTTTCAACTGATTTTCGCATCACTTCGACATTTTCCGGAATGCATACGGGGGGTGCTTATCTTGACGGTTTTCTGGTTTTTACTCTTCCCTTGATCATGACCTGTTTTCTCTGGGGGAGAAACAGGTTTTCTGCCCTTGTGGGGGCAGGGCTGTCCATATCGGGACTTTATGTCCTGCTGGTGACTTTTTCAAGAATTGACTATGCAGCTGTTGCTATTTCGGTTGTCATCATATTATTCGGGTTTGTTTATATTAAAAAATATAGATGGCGCTCTTTTTTATGGATTTTTTTCCTTGTGTGTGCGGCCGGAATAATGATCCAACCCGTCTTCAAAGGGGGGTATATTCAAAAACGGTTTTCCAGAATGATTATGGATGCAGGTGTTCGTACCCTTCACTGGGAAAATGCTATTTCCAGCATGACCCCGGACCTTGCAACTTCTTTGCTGGGTATGGGGCCGGGGTCATATCCAAGAACCTATTTTAATGATCCCCATGGAAATCAAAAGCCCGCATATTACGAGTTCAGGATCGAGGGGGAAAATTCCTATCTGTGTTTAAGTTCTGGTGATCCATTATATATGGGTCAACGGATCAATCTTAAGGAGGGCGGCAGTTATACCATTGAGCTGGACGTGCGAAGCCGTGATAACAAATCAAGATTAACCATTCCCATCTGCGAGAAGTCCCACCTCTACTCCTTTAATTGTAAATGGCTCACCATTGATGTGGGAGATACCAAAGGAAAATGGATATCTAAAACCCTTTCTCTGAATGAATTAAATCTTGGCCAGGGAAGATTTTACCAGCGGCGGCCCGTTGAAATTGCTTTGTTCAACGGCCAAAGCGGCATGGTTGAGATTGATAATGTCCGGTTGATTGATCAGGATGGAAAAAACCTGGTTAAAAATTATACTTTTTCCAAGGGAATGGATCGATGGTTTTTTAATATAGATAATCATCATCCCTGGCACATCTTCAATATCTGGGTCAGTCTTCTGTTTGAACAGGGATGGGTCGGATTAACACTATTCAATATACTCTTGCTTTATACTCTGATCACCCTGGGAAAAAAAATGGTCCGGGGTGATGTTTTTTCTCTGCTTTTACTTTCCTCCTTTGCCGGCTTTTTAATTGTCGGTCTCATTGACAGCTTGTTTGATTCTCCCCGCATTTCCCTGTTTTTTTTCTTAATGATTTTTATTTCCATTCTGCAGCCTGGATGGTACCTTAGGTCCCAAAAAAACAGGCCCTCAAAAAACGATACGCTTGAAAATACTAAAAAATAAACGAAATTGTATCCTGATTCTGTTTTTTTTATTTTTGCTGCCTTTTTTTCTGCTGCCATGGATCGGTATCGGGATAGGTATCTGGAGCGGTACCTGTATCGGTATCTGTCATGCTGGGGATTCTCCGGGGTTTAAAATCCTGATCTGGCCTTATAAAACAGATGTTTTAAAGGATTATGATCTGTACAGAGGTCTTGGGATCAGTGGTTTCCAGATTGACAGGGGGGCGGGTCAGCATCAGAGAATTCATCTATCCCTGGAAAAAGACTTTCCCTATTATGCCGGGCATGTGGCGGACAAGGGATATCTGTATCTTAAAAACAGCAGTAAAGAGGCTGTCACGGGAAAGCGCAGTCTTTTGAAAAGGCCTGTATCCCTTGCTGATCCGGAGGTCATCAAAGAAATAAAGGCCCATATTTATAACAATATTTCAGATTTGAAAAAAGGCAACGTTATTGCTTATGCCCTGGACGATGAAATTTCACTGGGTACCTTTATCAATCCGTCGGATGTTGATCTCGCTTCTTTTTCCCTGGAATGGTTCAGAAAATGGCTCCAGAAGCAGTACACAAGTATTGAAGCCTTAAACCAGCAGTGGGATGCTGATTATAAATCCTTTTCAGAGGTTTTCCCCCAGGGATTTGAACAAATGCGAAGAAATTTGTCAACCAGATACTTTTCCGGATGGAATCTTTCTCCATGGATGGATTTCAGGCGGTTTATGGATTTTCAGTTTTCCCATGTTCTCTCGGATCTTGTAGCCTATTCAAATACCATTGATCCGGACACGCCCGCCGGGTTTGTGGGCGGACAGGCTCCTTCTGTCTGGGGTGGTTATGATTATGGAAGACTTTCCCGGGCGGTCCAGTGGATGGAAGCCTATGATATCCATGGGACAAATGAAATCTTAAGGTCATTCTGGAAAAATCCAAAAAAAATCAGAATGCGAACTTTTTTTACATCAAAAGATACTAAAAAAGATTCATGGTTTTTATGGTATAACCTGCTCCATGGAGTTCAGGCGGTTATTGCCTGGCCCGAAGGATGGTTTGAACAGATCAAGGGGAAAAATCAGCCGTCAGATTATATTCTATCCCTTAAAAAGGTGTTTAAAACGGTTCAGGGGGATATCAGTGAAGTTATTGTCAGTAAAAATTCTATTTTTTCTGCAGACCCCCTGGGTATTTATTACTCCCATCCAAGTGTTCAGGCTGGATGGGCCATGGATGCACTTGTACATGGAAAAACCTGGCCTAAAAGACTCAGCTCCATTGATAATCAGAACCAGTCTTCAGGTGTCCTGCGGAAAGTCTGGTGCAAGACCCTGGAAGATCTGGGGTATCAATATGATTTTATCAACTACCTGGATGTCAAAGAATCAAAAATCGATTTGAATAAGCATTTTAAAGTTATTATTTTACCAAAAACCATTTGCCTTTCTCAAACAGAAGCGGATGCATTCAAACAATTCGTTAAAAAAGGCGGAGTGGTTGTGGCTGATTATTTGTGCGGGATATTTGATAATCATGGCAGATACAGGGAAAAAGGCATATTGGATGATTTTTTTGGTATAAAAAGAGATGACAGCGCTGGATATTTGAATGGGAAAGGGATTACTGAGATCAATGCTGAAAAATATAGATCTGATTTTTCTGATCGATTTACATTTTATAAGGGTGCGGAGTATTTCAAGCACCTGGTGATCGTGGAGAGGGGGACGGAAAATTATTTTTTCCAGAAACAACATGGTTCCGGCAGAACATATTATTTAAACCTGTCTCCCCTGGAATACTGGAGCATTGAAAAACGATTTTCAGGCTATGGTGAGCAGTGGCGCGGGATTATTTCCCATATTTTTGAAGAAGCAGGATTGTTTCCCAGGGTCATGATCGAGGAGAAGGGGAAGCGTTTTAATATTATAGAACCACTTTTCTGGAGAAATGGTAAAGATCTTTATCTCGGACTTATTAAAAATCCCACAGAAATGGAGGATGAAAAAGGAATATTAAAGGCCGGAGGGATTGAAAATGTTTCCGGAGAATCGGTCCGGATCAAAATTCATTTTAAAACCCAGGTTGATCTTTTTGATGTAAAAAATAAAAAAAATCATGGCCGGGACAAAGTGTTTTCAGATGATTTTAACCCATGGGAAGGCAATCTGTATAGGATTCCAAATTATTTTCATGACAAAAGCTGACAAAAATCCACACTATAGTATCTGCCGGATAATTTGATTCTGGGAAAAAGGTTATTGGAGATTGGTGCTTCTTCTATTCTGTGGAAAAATTGGAGTGGGTGGGTTTTTCAGTGTGCTTGACAATGGGGGGTTTTGGGCGCATAATAAAAGGCATGCAAATTAAAGGAGAATATAATGAGCACTGAAATGGTCAGATTAAACATTACACTCCCTTTATCCATAACCCAGGAACTCAATAAATTTTCAGGACCTAGGAAAAGAAGCCAGTTTATTGCAGAAGCCATCAAATTGAGAATCAGACAGTTGAAAGAAAAAAAAATGGAAGCGCTTCTTGTGGAAGGGTATCAGGCAACAAAAAAGGAAGGATTGGAGATGGTCCGGGAATTTGAAGCCATTGATATTGAGAACTGGGATGGATATTAGACGGGGTGAAATATTTCTGGCAGCACTTGATCCTGTGATCGGTCATGAAATTGCCAAAACCAGACCGGTTATTGTTGTATCCAATGATATTGGCAATCTGTATTCAGGCACTGTAACTATCATTCCTATAACTTCAAAGAATCTCACAAAGATATATCCCTTTGAAATCTATCTTTCCAGAGAAAGCAGCAACCTGAAAAAAGACTCAAAGGCAAAGGCTGACCAGATTCGGACCCTGGATAAAGCAAGATTGATAAAATTCCTGGGACTTCTGAATTGTGAATTGATAGAAGAGATGGACAGAGCAATTAAAATCCATTTAAATATTTAGGTTATTCAAAGGTTCTTAATCGAAACGAATATCGACATGAGCGGCTATGGGTGTTTTTGATTCCCGTACAAAGACACCAGGGCACAAAGGTTTTTTATTGATCTTTATCAGGCCTTAGTTTATACTTCAAAATATAAACTTCATAGAGAAAGGTCGTTATGAAAGCCACAGCAAAAGATTTACGGTTTCACTCAAAAGAACTTTTAAGTACGGTTAACAGGGGGGAAGAAGTCATTATCACTTATCGGGGAAAACCTTGTGCCAGACTTATTCCCTATAATGAACATAAAAAGGGGAGAGAAAACAAAAGTAATTTATTTGGGATTTGGAAAGATAATAATATTGTTGAAGATGTTGATGATTATGTCCGGGATTTAAGAAGGGGAAGATTCTAAATGATCGTTGATACAGATGTCCTGATCTGGTATTTAAAAGGGAATGAAAACGCATTTGAGGTCATTGAGGATTTAAATAATTTCTCCATTTCAGTGGTAACTTATATGGAACTTGTTCAGGGAATGAGAAATAAAAAAGAATTGAATATTTTACGTCAAGCCCTTAAAATCTGGAATACGCAACTTCTTTATATATCAGAAAATATTTCTGCCAAAGCTATGTTTTTTGTTGAACAACATTTTCTCAGTCATTCAATGCAATTAGCAGATGCCCTTATCGGGTCAACGGCTATCACTTGCGGTATTCCAATTTTGACTGCAAATGATAAACATTATAAAATGTTAAAAGATCTTCAAATCCAAAAGTTCAGACCATGAGGGGTATGATTTTAAAAATCTGCTGGGCAATGGGTCTCAATGGGGTATTTCTCTGCAATATGAAGTTCAGCCTTCTCCTGACGGGCTTGCCCAGGCTTTTTTGATTGGTGAGGATTTTATGGAAAATGATTCAGTGACTTTGGTTCTTGGGGACAATATTTTCTATGGTGAAGGTTTGTCAGAACGACTGCAGGCCATTGCAAAAAATGAGACAGGGGCTACTGTTTTTGGTTATTATGTCAAGGATGCGAAAAAATATGGGGTTGTCGGGTTTGATAAAAGCGGGAAAGTGACGAGCCTGGAAGAGAAGCCTTCAATTCCTAAATCAAATTATGCTGTGACCGGGCTTTATTTTTATGATAATGATGTGATTCGGATTACAAAAGAGATTAAGCCATCTGACAGGGGGGAACTGGAAATAACAGATGTGAATAACATTTATCTTTCCCAGGGCAATTTGTCCGTGGAATTGTTCAGCCGGGGAACTGCATGGCTGGATACAGGTACACATGAATCTCTTCTGGATGCTGGTATTTTTATAAAAGTGGTTGAAGACCGCCAGGGTTTGAAAATAGCCTGCCCTGAAGAAATCGCATACCGCATGGGGCTTATTAATGAAGAACAGCTTGAAAAGATTGCCAGGCCCATGATAAAAAATAAATATGGTAAATACCTGCTGGATCTTATCAATAAAAAGGATTTTTCTTGAAATATATACCCCTTGACATTAAAGAAGTTATATTGATCGAACCCCGTGTGTTTAAGGATAACCGGGGGTTTTTTATGGAAACCTGGCGGGATGATGATTTTGAGAAACATGTGTCTGATCTTGATTTTGTACAGGATAACCACAGCAAATCCAGTCAGGGTATTTTACGGGGGCTTCATTATCAGATCAACCAGCCCCAGGGGAAACTTGTGAGGGTTATTTCCGGGGAGGTATTTGATGTGGCCGTTGATCTCAGGAAAAGCTCTCCGACCTTTGGACAATGGACAGGGGTGACCCTGACATCAGAAAACAAGTTTATGCTCTGGGTTCCACCTGGATTTGCCCATGGGTTTTATGTATTAAGCAAAGAAGCTGAATTTACATACAAATGTACTGATTATTATGCGCCGGAACATGAACGATGCATTATATATAATGATCCCTCTATTGGAATTGACTGGCCCGTCATTCCTGGTACTTCACCAGTTTTGTCTTTAAAGGATGAGGCTGGTCTGGCATTGGTCGATGCTGAGGTTTTCACATGAAGGTGCTGCTGCTTGGTTCCAATGGCCAGCTGGGTTGGGAATTGCAGCGGATATGTCCTGAAGGCATGATTTTGATGTGCTGCGACTATCCCAAAATAGATTTTGGCAGTACAGCCAGTATAAAACAATGTATTGAAAAAACTGGTCCTGACTGGATAATCAATGCAGCTGCCTACACGGCTGTGGATCAAGCAGAAGATGAAAAAGACCTGGCCTACAGGATTAATCATGAAGCAGTTCTTGAAATTGCAGAGCTGGCTGAAAAAGAAAAAATTTATATGGTTCATTTGTCAACGGATTTTATTTTTAACGGGAATAATTTCAAACCCTACCTGCCGGAAGACACCCCCTGCCCGGAATCTGTTTATGGAAAGTCAAAACTGATGGGGGATCAGGCTGTTGGGGAAATTCTGGGAGAAAAGGCTTTAATCATCCGAACGGCCTGGCTTTATTCTTCCCATGGTAATAATTTTGTAAAAACAATGCTCAGGTTCATGGCGGAAAAAAAGAGTCTGAATGTCATAGACGAACAGATTGGAACACCTACCTGGGCCCATGGACTTGCCAGGGCAATCTGGACTGGAATTAAAAAAAAAATAACAGGAACATTTCACTGGACAGATGCAGGAGTGGCTTCCTGGTATGACTTTGCCGTTGCCATCCAGGAAGAGGCCATTGAAACAGGTCTTCTTTCCAATGCAATACCGGTTTTGCCTGTTCGGACTGATGAGTTCCCAACTCCAGCCAAACGGCCTTTGTACAGTGTGCTGGATAAAACAGCTACATGGCAGGTATTTGGTATTTGTCCTGTTCATTGGCGCAAACAGCTGAGAACCATGTTAAAGGAGCTTATCTGATGAACAGGATTCTAGTCACAGGGGGTGCAGGATTTATCGGGACAAATTTTGTTTATTACTGGCTGGATAAATATCCCGGGGACAGCATCATTGTTCTGGATGCCCTTACCTATGCAGGCAACAGGCAAAATCTTGTTAAAGCTGAAAAATCCCAAAATTTTAAATTTATTCACGGAAATATACTTGACCAGGACCTGGTTGAGACATTGCTAAAAGAAGAAAATATTAATAATATTGTCCATTTTGCAGCAGAATCCCATGTGGACCGCTCCATTCACAGCCCTGATGAATTTATCAATACAAACATAGTCGGTACCCATTCCCTGCTAAAGGCAGCCAGGAAAATCTGGATTGACGGCAATATAGAAGACCATAGATTTCACCATGTGTCAACGGATGAGGTGTTTGGTACACTAAAGCCGGATGATCCCCCTTTTTCCGAAACAACTCCCTATGCACCCAATTCACCTTACGCTGCCAGTAAGGCATCTTCTGATCATCTGGTCCGGGCCTATTACGAAACCTATGGCCTGAAGATTACCATCAGCAATTGTTCAAATAATTATGGTCCTTTCCAGTTTCCCGAAAAGCTGATTCCCCTCATAATTGCAAATATCCTGGATGGCAAATCTCTGCCCATATATGGAGACGGCAGGCAGATAAGGGACTGGCTGTATGTGGATGATCATAATCTGGGGGTTGATCTGATTCTGGAAAAAGGCAGACCAGGGGAGACATATAATATTGGCGGTAACAATGAATGGGCCAATATAGAGATTGTCAAACTCATCTGCAGGTTGATTCACGACAGGTTTGAGCAGGATAAAAACATGGCCAGAAAATATCCAAATTCACCTTCTGCCAATGGAAACCATCCGGAAAGCCTTATTACTCATGTTCGGGACAGGGCAGGGCATGACCGGCGTTATGCCATCAATGCAGGTAAAATTGCTTCAGATCTGGGGTATTTGCCTGGAGAAAATTTTGAAACTGGAATCCAGAAAACCCTGGACTGGTATCTGAGTAATGAAGCCTGGTGGCGGAAAATAATGGATAAAAGCTATCTGGACTGGGTTGAATATAATTATGATGTTTCAATATCAGTGTAATTTATTCTTCATTTTCTTTGAAGAACGGGGGGTGATACTCTTTTTCAAGTCCGGCAAGCATGATTTTGAGCATTTCAGGGTTGGTTTTGATCAACTCCCTTTCTATTTCTTCTACATTTCCGAGATAGGGTATGCGCCAACCGTGGTACCAGATCGGTTTCCCGATTTTATGGAACAAAAAACCATATTTTTTCAAGGCGTGGAAAACCTTTTCTTCTGTGATCATGTACCAGTGTGTGATTCCTCTTCTTCGGCTTTCATGATACATGGCCTGATATAATCCTAGAACGATAACGGGATTTTTTCTTCCTTCCATTTCCGTTGGAATCGATCCGTCATCGGGCAAGACCCCTCCCTCTCTTTTCTTAATATAAGATTCAACACCATAAATTCCATCTTCTTTTCTTCGTCTCAGGTCTTTGCTAACTGTAAGCCTGGAAATTTCACCAATTTTGTTTCTATCGGTTTTTTCAATAAAGATTGTTTTAACCGCATGTTCGATGGGAAAGCCTTTGTCTGAATCCAATACCAGCCTCAGGGTTCCAACAACAGAATCTGTTTCATTCAGACAGGCAAAGTGTATGGATTCTTTTTCATATCTGTCTGTTTCAAGGCCATCGGGGTGGTCGTCCTTGTTTTCAAATCCAAATTCTTCCACATAAACTTCATATCTCATTTTGAAGGTGTCATTCAGTACATCTTTCTTGTCAACGATACCAAATTTAAATTTCCCATATGGAATGCTTTTATCAATCATTATTGTAAATCCTGTTTTGAAAATTGTATTGATATATAAATGATTGGTGATTGTAGTCTCTAAGATTAATTATTTTTACCATGTGTTGTCAAGCTGTTTGTTAGCTATGGTTTAATAATGCATTGTTCCTACTTGGCAAAAGAAATTATTTTTCGTATAGTGATGGATATTTAAACGGATTCATTTTTCCGTCAATCGTTTAGCAGGATGCTATAATGTCAATAAATTCAAATCTGATTTCTAATTTACATCAATATGATATTTATAATAGGGAAGATTATTATGAAAATGCTTTTTCCAGGAACATAGGATTATTAACTGTTCTGGAACAGAAAAAACTTATGAATTCACGGGTTGCCATTCCCGGCATGGGAGGGGTCGGTGGAATTCATCTGATTACCATGGCAAGATCAGGGATAGGAAAAGTCAATATTTCTGATTTTGATACATTTGAACCAGCCAACATAAATCGTCAGTTCGGTGCAAATATATCGTCATTTGGCAGGTCTAAACTGGATGTCATGAAAGAACAGGCTCTTTTGATCAATCCCTATATGGAAATAAATACCTTTCCTGAGGGGATCAATCCTGACAATATTGATGATTTTTTAAAAGATGTAGATGTGGTCATGGACGGGTTTGATTTTTTCAGTTTTGATATCCGCAGGTTACTTTTTAATAAAGCAAAGGAAAAGGGCATCTATGTTATTACTGCCGGGCCAATGGGATTCAGCTCTGCTCTTTTGATATTTGCACCTGTTCAGGGAATGGGATTTGATGAATATTTTAATATTGTTGAAAATATGCAGTCTGAAGACAAATCACTTGCCTTTGCACTGGGTTTGGCGCCAAGGCCGACACATATCAAATATATGGATTTTTCCAAGGTAGATCTTAAAAAAAAGGCTGGCCCATCTCTTAATGTTTCCTGTCAGATCTGTGGAGGTATGGCCGGAACAGAAGTCCTTCGCATCCTCTTAAATCGGAAAGGCCTTAAGCCGGTTCCTTATTACTTTCAGTTTGATCCATTTCTTATGAAATTAAGAAAAGGTAAATTGTATTTTGGAAATCGAAATCCTGTTCAAAGAATCAAAATGGTTATTGTCAAAAAAATGCTGGAAGTCAATAAAGGAATTGAAAAAGAGGTGGCTCCTGTACGGCCGAAATTTTTTTGTTCAGAGAAGACTACAATACCGGATGAAGTAAAAACGTATCTGTTACATGCCGGTATCCAGGCTCCTTCCGGGGACAATGCCCAACCATGGAAATTCAAAATCGCAGAAAATAAAATATCGGTTTTTCTTGATCCAAAGGCAGATGAATCATTTTTTAATGTGAATCAGATTGCTTCAATTATTTCCTGCGGAGCGGCTATTGAGAATATAAAGATTGCAGCCAGTCAATTCAGCATCCAGCCCAGGGTTGAATATTTTTCAGAAAAAATTGAATTTGGCGGTACCATGGCACTTAATTATGGTCAGGTTCAAAAAGATCCATTATCTGAATTTATATGGAAACGCCATACCAATCGGACAATGTACAAAAAGGAAAATATTTCTGATTCTGTTTTCCAAAGCAGCCAAAATTCTATTTCATGTTTACCCGAAGCGAAACTCTATTGTGTCAAGCAAAAAGATGAATTAAAGAGGCTTGCCAAAATTATCTATCAAATTGATCGTATCAGGACGGAAAATCGGTCTCTGCATGAACATTTAAACAAAATGATACGATTTACTTCCAATGAAATTCATGGGACCAATGACGGTCTGCCTTTAAAAAACCTTCAGGCAGGATTTGCAGGCGAACAATTGTTAAAGTTTACCCGGCCCTGGTCTATAATGAATATTTTCAATAAAGTAGGTATCGGCCGATTGGTTGCCATGCATTCATATCGTTGTATTGTCAATTCATCTGCTGTGATGTTATTAAGGGTTGACGGGCAGACAGATAAAGATTTTTTAACAGGAGGAAGAGCGCTTGAGAGGGTCTGGCTTGATCTGACACGCCAGGGGTATCATGTCCAGCCCATGACTGCTGTGACTCTTTTTTTTATGCGATTTCCTTTTAAAAAAGAGAATGAGTTTTCACCCAGACATATTCGATTGCTGGATTCTGTCAGGGAACGATATTTTAATCTTTTCCCAGGGCTTGACAGCAAAAAAGGTCAGATAATGCTTTTCAGGGTTGGTCACGGTCAGGGAATTAAGCATTTTACCAAACGGAAAAACATTGAATTCTTTTTAAAGAAGGCTTGAGATAATTTGATTTGACTCCAGTTAAAGCCTTTTATGCCGATAGTATTGATTCTATTTTAATGGGTCATTTTTTGGAAATGGCGGTAAAATTATGAAAGAAGTTGTTAAAACAGAACAGGTTTCAAAAACATTTTTATTGGGTAAAACAATTGTTCAGGCCTTAGAAAATATAAATATAGAAGTTTATGAGGGAGAGTTCCTTGCCATTGCAGGTCCTTCAGGAAGTGGCAAAACAACCCTTTTGAATTTAATCGGGTGTATTGATCAACCCACAGATGGTATTATCAAGATTGACAACGAGACAGTCTCTGGTCTGTCATCCAACAGACTTGCCGACATCAGGCTTGCAAAACTTTCATTTGTTTTTCAATCTTTTAATCTGATACCTGTTTTGTCAGCATTTGAAAATGTTGAATATCCTTTGTTGAAAACAGTTAAAAATCAAAATGAACGTTCTGATCGTGTATTTGATTCTTTGAAAAGCGTTGGCCTTGAAAAATATATAAAACACAGACCTGATGAACTCAGCGGTGGGCAGCGCCAGAGAGTAGCTATTGCCAGGGCACTGGTAACTGAACCCAGGATTATACTGGCGGATGAACCCACAGCTAACCTGGATCAGAAAACAGGTGAAGATGTTCTGAATATTATGAAGGCTATCAATGAAGATCGCAACACCCTGTTTATATTTTCAACCCATGACCCCAAAGTCATGCAGATGGCATCCCGTATTATCAGAATTACAGATGGCAAAATTGTGGAACATAATCATTTTGATCGTTGAAGTGAAAAAAAACAGAAATTTCTTCTGAATATTCGACACGGAATATGAGCAGAAGAAAACTGGATAGGTAAACATATGAAATTACCAATCAGCATTAATCTGGCAGTGAGAAATGTTTTTAGAAACAAGATCAGGACTTTGATTACCCTGGCGGCAATTGCATTTGGTTCTGTTTCCATAATTATTGCTGGCGGATTTTTTGAAGACACGTTTATGCAAATGAGAGAAGCGGTTATTCATAGCCATTTGGGGCATATCCAAATTTATAGTAAAGGGTATAATGACCACGGATCATCTGCGCCTTTTGAATATTTGATTGAAGAGCCTGATACCGTGATAGAAAAGATTGCATCATTGGATCATGTAAAACTAATCACGCCAAGAATTTCTTTTTCCGGAATGATAAGTACCGGGGACAACACCGTATCTGTATTTTGTCAAGGAGTAGACACGGAAGGGGAATTGGTTTTAAATAAAATTGACATTTTTAAAGATGCAGGCCCCGGTCTTGCCATACAAGAGGGATCGAATCTTACAAAAGATGACCAGTTTGATGTTATTTTGGGCAGAGGCCTGGCCAAAAACCTTGGGACAAAACCTGGAGACTCCATTGTCTTGTTGACAAACACTGTTGGTGGATCTTTGAATGCATTTGATATGAATGTGAAAGGTGTTTTTTTTACAGCTTCCAAGGAGTTTGATGACCGTGCTTTAAGGCTTCCCATTGAGATGGCTCAAAAACTCATCAGGACCGAAGGTATTCAGACACTTGTTGTGCTACTTGATCAAACTGAAAATACCTTACAGGTTAAAGAAGAAGTTCTCAATATGATCCAGTCAATGGAAATGGAGCTGGAAATAAGGATATGGAGTCAGCTGGCTGACTTTTATAATAAAACTGTTGATCTATATGGGAAACAATTTTTTATATTAAAGTTTATCATCACTGTTATTGTGATTTTAAGTATTTTCAATACTATCAACATGGCAATATGGGAACGGACAAGAGAAATTGGTACCATTATGGCCATGGGATATAAAAAAAGCGATATCATGAAACTCTTTTTAGCCGAGGGATTTATTCTTGGGTTTTTAGGCGGAATTACAGGCATTATAATAGGGTCGGCTTTGGCATGGGGCATCTCTTTCTTTGGAATTCCAATGCCGCCACCACCTGGTGCTACAATGGGATGGACTGCCTTCATTAGGGTTGTGCCTGATCTTTTGGTTACGTCAATGATTATATCCGTGTTTGCGTCATTATTTTCGTCATTTTATCCTGCATTTAAGGCCTCAAATCTTATTATTACAGATGCGCTAAGACATTATTAGGGAGTTTTTTTATGGGAAAATTTGTTTTACAATTTTATATTTCTATAATGTTTTATATTTTTTTTTGCAGCAGTCCTGCATTATCTGAAAATATAACTGCTCAACAAATCTTACAATATACCGATGAGATAAGAAGCCCCCAGGCTGACTATCGGGTAACTGCAAAAATAACAAGTAAACGACCCCAAAAAAAAGATAAAATCACTGTTTATGAGATTTTAATGAAAGGGCAGGATAAAACCATCATTAAAACGATCCAGCCCAAAATAGACAGGGGCACAACCCTGCTGATGCTGCGATATGATTTGTGGGTTTTTTTGCAGACCATTTCAAAACCCCTTAGGATTTCTTTGCAGCAGCGACTTTTTGGTGAGGCAGCCAATGGTGATATCGCCAGAGTTAATTTTTCCGGAGATTATGACGCTGAATTAAAAGACATTGTGACAATAAAAGGTAAACCTTTTTATTTTTTAGAACTCATAGCTAAAAATGATAAGGTAACCTACCATCAAGTAAAGCTCTGGGTTATGAAAGATACCTATTATCCCTTAAAAGGTGAATTTTATGCATTTTCGGGTAAACA
>JAOZST010000250.1:0-4328 GCA_029939535.1 Desulfobacteraceae bacterium
TATTGATCATTGCAGATATTGATCATTGCAAAAAACTGAATCTACCCTGGAATCGATTGTAAACATAAGGAGTGTATAAATGGCGTACCAACATATTATTGATTCTGAACGGTGCAAGGGATGCGGACTTTGTGTCAATGTCTGCCCCAAAAATGTTCTTGAAATCACCGATAAAGTAAATGCAAAAGGGCATTTCCCTGTATACCAGGCAAGACCCGAGGATTGCATTTTCTGCACAATGTGCTGCATCATGTGCCCTGATGTTGCCATCAATATAGTTGAAATTGAAAAACAACCCCAGAATTAGCAAACCAGATTTAATAAGGACAAAAACAATGGCCAAAGTGTTAATGAAAGGAAATGAAGCGATTGGTGAAGCCGCAATCCGGGCTGGATGTAAAAATTACTTTGCATATCCCATCACTCCCCAGTCAGAAGTTGCCGAATACCTGGTAAAAAGGATGCCCGAAGTCGGAGGTGTATTTTTACAGGGAGAAAGCGAAGTGGCTGTGGGCTACATGATTTTTGGAGCCGCAGGCTGTGGGGAAAGGGTAATGACAACCTCTTCCAGCCCCGGCATCAGCCTGATGGGTGAAGCCATCTCCTATATATCAGCAGCCCAGGTGCCTGCAGTATTTGTAAATATCATGCGGGGCGGTCCCGGCCTTGGAGGCATACTTCCCTCCCAGGGGGATTATTTCCAGGCCACCAAGGGTGGAGGTCATGGGGATTACCGACTCCTGGTCCTTGCACCGGAAGGTGTTCAGGAAGCCGTTGAAATGACCATGAAAGCCTTTTCCCTGGCAGAAAAATACCGGGGACCTGTGATGATTTTAGGAGACGGACTCATAGGACAGATGATGGAGCCTGTGGAGTTTCCCGATGATTTAAAAACAGAGCCCTCCAATAAAGATGACTGGGCCACCAGCGGAATGGACAAAAGAAAAAGCAAGAAAAGAAACCTTGTTAGATCCCTTTTCCTGGATCCCAAAGAACTCAATGACAACAACCTTGCCCTTAAAGCCAAATATGAGCAGATGAAAAAAGAAGAAGTGCTCTATGAAGGATACAACACAGACACAGACTATAAAGTCCTCATTGTAAGTTACGGCACCATGAGCCGTGTGTGCAAGACATCCATTGATTACATGAAAGATCAAGGCATTGAAGTAGGGCTGCTGCGGCCCAAAACCCTGTTTCCCTTTCCGGAACAGGCGGTTTTTGAAGCTGCCACCAAGGAAAGCTGCAAATCGGTTATCAGCATTGAAATGAGCATGGGACAAATGGTCGAGGATGTGGAACGCTGCGTTAAAGGCCAGAGAGAAGTTGAATTCTATGGCGAATGCGGGGGTGATATTCCTTCACCTGAAAAAATTATCCAGGTAATTAAAGAATTGCTCTAATCGCTAAATTTAGGAGAAACATATAATGGGAAAAGCATTTTCAACGCCAAAAAGCATGAGCGACAACTATACTCATTATTGTCCCGGCTGCACCCATGGCATTGTTCACAGGCTTGTAGCAGAAGCAATTGATGAGTTGGGCATCAGCGGAAGAACCGTTGGCATCGCTCCTGTTGGATGCGCTGTTCTGGCCTATAATTATTTTAATTTTGACTTCCAGGAAGCAGCCCATGGCCGTGCACCTGCCATGGCAACGGGAATTAAAAGAGTACGACCCGACCTCATTGTCTTTACCTACCAGGGAGACGGTGACCTTGCCAGTATTGGTATGGGTGAAATCATGCACGCTGCCAACAGGGGAGAAAAATTCACAGTTATCTTTATCAACAATGCCATCTACGGCATGACCGGCGGCCAGATGGCCCCCACAACAATGCCTGGCCAGCGTGCCACCACAGCACCCCTTGGCCGTGATAGCAGCCAGACAGGAATGCCCCTGCGCATGGCAAACATTCTGGGACAACTTGTAACTCCGGCCTATATTACCCGTCAGGCAGTATTAAAACCCCAGCAGGTCAATAAAGCAAAAAAGGCCATTAAAAAAGCCTTTGAATACCAGGTGGCAGGGAAATGTTTCAGTTTTGTGGAGGTGATCAGTACCTGCCCCACAAACTGGGGTCTGACCCCCCTGGATGCTCTCAAATGGGCTGAAGATGAACTTCTTCCCTATTATGAACTGGGCGATTACAAGGTACCTGAGTAGAACTTAATAAATATTTTACCTATAGTTGTTTTTTGGAGAAACCAATGCAAACCGAAATAAAATTTGCAGGATTTGGCGGCCAGGGGATTTTACTCTCTGCCAAGCTTTTGGCCTATGCAGCAATGAAACAGGGATTTTTTGTAGCCTGGGTACCATCCTACGGCCCTGAAATGCGAGGCGGAACAGCCTATTGCACCGTAGTAATAGGTGACAAAAGAATCGGCTCGCCCATCATTAAGAACCCAAGCCACCTTGTGGCCATGAACCGCCCTTCCCTGGAAAAATTTGCCCAGGACGTAAAACCCGGTGGTGTTATTTTTATCAACAGTTCACTTATTCCAACCCGGAGTGAAAGGGATGACATAGTTGAACTGATAGTTCCAGCCAATGAAATTGCCACGAAAGCCGGCAGTATCAGGGCAGCCAATATCGTTGCTCTGAGTTCCTTTGCTGCCAAGGCAAAGATAGTTGATCTGGAAATCTTAAAGAAGTGTGTCAAGGAAGAATTTGCAGCCAAGGCTAAAATAATTCCTTTGAATATGAAAGCCTTTGATGATGGTGTTAAGATTGCGGAAAATGGAAATTAAGTTGTGAGTAGTGAGTTTTGAGTTTTGAGAGTCACTACTATATGCTCTCACAACTCATTACTCCAAACACACGACTCTAATAATTTTATAAAGGGGGCAGCATGATCAGAATAGAGATATCACTTTTTCTTAAAAATGTGCCTGGCGAGCTGGGAAAGCTTACTGCAATTTTTGGAGATGCCGGCATTAACATTGATGCCATAACAATCCAGGATGCATCTGCCTATGTCCAGAACCTGTTTCAAGCCAGGGGTAAATCCTTGAAACGATTGGCGTCCTCAGCCAGTTATAGTTCCATGCGGCGTGACTCTGCAGAATTTGCCCTGATTCGTCTCCTGACAGACAAACCAGACGAAGCCATTTCACTATTAAGGGAAAATGAATATTTATTTGACTCAAAAGAGGTGGTGGCCATTGATATCACCAACAAACCCGGAGAATTTGCCAAAATGACAAAAAAACTGGGGGAAGAGCAGATTAACATCAATTATGTATACGGATCTGTGTCTGATTCCGACGGCAAATGCCTCTTTGTCTTCTGTCCTGAAGATGTTGCCTTTGCAGATTCCATCTTTGAAGACGGAAAATATTAGCGTACACACAATTGATTAGTTCTGAAACAATAGCTGTCTTCTGTGGGCTTGGAAGTGCAGCAGCATGGGGGGCAGGAGATTTCAGCGGGGGCTTTGCTTCTCGAAAAGGGAATCTTCTGGGAGTAGTTCTTCTTTCCCAGCTTTTGGGTGGATTGATACTGGCAATCATGGCCCTGGTGTTTTCTGAAACAATTCCTCCCTTTGAGCATCTTTTTTATGGAATTATCGCCGGTATTTTCGGCAACTTTGGACTGATTGCCCTCTATAAAGGACTGGCCCAGGGGCGTATGGGTATTGTTGCGCCTTTATCTGCAGTGCTGACAGCCTTAATTCCCATTGGATATACTGCTTTTTTTGAAGGATTACCCACCATCACACAATTACTAGGATTTCTCTTCTTTATTGTGGCTGTCTGGCTTCTTTCTTCTGTTGGTGCCGGCTTCAGAATGACCTTGAAGGAATTATTCCTCTCCATTGCTGCTGGTCTGGGGTTTGGGCTTTTTTTCATCTTTATTGACCGTGCCAATGATCTCTCCATATTCTGGCCCCTGGTAGGAGCAAGAGTAGCCTCTGTTTCCTTCCTGTTTATTATCATTTTAATGAGTGGAAAATCGGCTCAACCTTTAACCGGGCAATGGATTTTCATTGTGATTACCGGCATTCTGGACGCAGCAGGGAATGCTTTTTTTTCAATGGCAGCCCATCTTGGCCGGCTGGATGTTTCCGCGGTTTTAGGATCTCTTTGTCCTGCCGCAACTGTTCTACTGGCCTGGTTTTTTCTTAAGGAGCGCCTTCATCAAAAGCAGTGGATAGGAGTTGCCACTGCCTTTGCCGCTTTGATTCTTATCTCCATCTGATTTTGAAAAACCCGGTTATTCTTCAATAAAAAGCAATTTAATTTTGACTCATTTGAGTTTGCCCTTTCCCATATAATTTAATTTTGATATCTCTATTTACAGGCATTATGGATATTGTTTTTTTT
>JAOZST010000079.1:0-5209 GCA_029939535.1 Desulfobacteraceae bacterium
CTGGATGAGGTGGCTGACGAGCTTGAAAAAAATGGAAACCTGTAATATAATCTTACAAATATATTTATAACTCCAAAAATCTATCTGTACAAAGTCATCAATGAATTTATTTCTGATATGATTTTGATTCCACATTTATCAATATTTGCTAAATCGGATATAGGAAAATCAAACTCAAGAATGCAGAGGTTTTCAAATAGACGGCAGTACACAATATGAAAGTTAACAAGGCCCATTGGATTTGTCGCAATGATTCGGGCTATGAAAAAGTTATGTCTTTCATGACCTTTGAAATGTCTTTCTAAAAGGATTAAAAATGGTGAACTCTACTCTATCAATGGCATTTAAATCATAGCGTATTCCTCTGAAATCGAAATTTTCATATCTGCTAAACGCTTTACAGAAGATACATTTGTTGTTAAGCATGATTAGTAATTGTATTATTTTTTATTTTTATTCTGTATGAATTTAATTTTTTTTAAAATTAGAGATCGGTTGTTTCTGCTATGGAAAAAAATCGTTTAATAGATCAATTTAAACAGATAACTATCTGGAAAAGAGGCCAGCAAAGAGCACCGCATAAACCTCTACTACTTTTGTACGCTCTATCTAATTGTTTAAATGGTAAATCTCGCCTATCCACATTTACAAAAATCGATGAAATACTAAAGCCCCTTCTTATTGAGTTTGGTCCTGAGAGAAAAAGCTATCATCCAGAGTATCCTTTCTGGCGACTTCAAAATATATCAATGTGCTATTTGTGGATTAAACATCAGAATTGGGGATTCAATTGTAGGGCTTGATGCGGCACATATTAAATGGCACCAGGCTGGAGGACCTGATATAGAAGAGAATGGATTGTGTCTTTGTTCTTTGCATCATAAATTATTTGATCGAGGAACATTTAGTATATCAAATGATATGAAAATATATATTTCAAACTTAGTATACGGTGTCGTAGGATTTGATGATTGGTTGAAAGATTTCCATGGTAAGTTTTTGATAAAACCACAACATCCAAAATATTACCCCAATCCTGAGTATTTGTATTGGCACAAAAAAAATGTTTTTAAAGGTGAGCCGCGATATGTTCAATCGAAGAAGGGAGAATCAGTAATTCACACATGAAAGGTATATTAATTTGAGAAAATAAAACCAAGGTGCAATAACAAGGTACATTATGTCAAAAGTGGTTCTGATAAAATGTGAATCATATGAATACGATCTTGTGAAAGAATCTATTGAAAGAGGTCTTTCACTTCTAGGCGGAATTTCCCAATTTGTTAAAAAAGGTGAAAAAATTTTATTAAAGCCCAATATCCTTGCAGGGGATGCGCCGGAAAAATGTGTTACAACAAACCCAGCTGTATTCAAAGCAGTTGCTGAAATAGTAATAGATGCCGGAGTAAATCTCAGTTATGGTGATTCCCCTGCAATAGGGAAAACCTTGAAAGCTGCAAAAAAAGCTGGTTTAAGCCAGGTAGCAGATGAACTAAACATCAGGCTGGCAGATTTTACGACTGGGATTGAGGTGTTTTTTGACAAAGGGATTCAAAATAAAAAATTCACCATTGCAAAAGCTGTATTTGATAATGACGGCATTATCAGTCTTCCAAAATTAAAAACCCATGGGCTTGAAAAATTTACAGGTGCTATCAAAAACCAGTTTGGATGTGTTCCCGGCGTTCTTAAAGGAGAATTCCATTTAAAATTACCAGATGCTGTTGATTTTGCAAAAATGCTGGTTGATTTGAATAGATTTATCAGCCCAAGGCTTTATATTATGGATGGCATATACGGCATGGAGGGGAATGGTCCAAGGGGCGGGAATCCCAGAAGAATGAATCTCCTTGTTTTTTCATCTGACCCGGTTGCCCTGGATGCAGTTGTCTGTTGGTTGATAAAACTGGACCCGGAATATGTTCCAACAACAAAATATGGTATGCAGGCCGGCATGGGAACCTGTCTGGAAAACGAAATTGATCTGCTGGGTGATGGTATTGGAAATTTTGTTCTTGATGATTTTAAAATCGATCGAAAACCCTTAAAATCATTTAAACCTGGCTTTTTATACGATTTTATGAACAAAAGGGTTGTGTCAAAGCCTTATATTGATACAGACAAATGTGTCCGATGCGGTGTTTGTGTGAGTATGTGTCCGGCAGATCCCAGGGCTGTTTTTTTTAAGAATGAGGAGAGATCAGCTATTCCGGTTTATAATTACGATTATTGTATAAAATGTTTCTGCTGCCAGGAAATATGTCCGGAAAATGCCATAAAGCTTAAAACGCCTTTTTTAAGGAAACTGACGAATTTAATATAAATCTGATGAAAGTTAAAGGAAGATCATGGCATGCATTGAAATTGAAATGACAGATAATTTTATTTTTGCAACGGAACTTGAAGTAAGAATGCTGGATATAAATCAGGCAAATCATGTGGGCCATGATACATTTGTCTCACTTATTAATGAAGCCCGGGTACAATTTCTGGATTCTCTGGATTTTCCAGAGACCGGGATTGAAAAGCAGAGCCTCATAATTGCTGACCTTGCTGTTTCATACAAGTCACAGTCATACTATAAGGACCGATTGAAAATTGAAATCGGGGCAGGAGACTTTAACAAATATGGGTGTGATATTTTTTACAGGGTAACCAATATTAAAACAGGCGACTTGGTTGTCCTTGCAAAAACCGGTGTTGTTTTTTTTGACTATGCTAAAAACAGGGTGGCTGAAATCCCGGAAGAATTTGTTTTCCATTGCATGGTACATCCAGCAAATCAAAAAAAATAAAATTAATGACGATACCTAATAAACAAATGAGAGATTATGAAAATTCTTCTTACCAATGATGATGGATATAACGCACCTGGGATTCTTGCTCTCTACGAAACCCTTAAAACCTCTCACCAGGTGATTCTAATTGCTCCGGATAGAGAAAAAAGTGCTGTGGGTCATGGTATTACCCTGAATGAGCCCCTGGGAATTACCACAATTCGCTTACAGGGTGGTGATGAGGTATATGCCATTAATGGAACACCGGCAGACTGTATCAAACTGGGTTTGTTTGAACTTTGTACCACTCCCCCTGATCTGGTAATTTCCGGGATCAATCCTGGAAGCAATACCGGGATCAATATCAACTATTCCGGGACTGTGGCAGCTGCCAGAGAAGCAGCATTTAACGGCATATTAAGTATGGCTGTCTCAATATATAAAACGGGCAACACAGTTGATTTCCATGGGATGTCACGATTTGCCGCCCAAATGGCAGACAAGATTCATGACTGCAGACTACCTCCAGGGACATTCTTAAATATCAACTCCCCGGGTATTCCCTTTGAGGACGTCAAGGGAATAAAAATAACCAAACAAGCCTCCAACAATGTCTCAAAAAAATTTGTAAAGAGAACAAATCCCAGAAACAAATCCTATTATTGGTATGACAAAATGGATCAGGTTGACAGACAAGAAAATACAGATGTGAATGCACTCCTGCAAAACTATATTTCCATAACTCCGATTCAATGTGATATTACAGATTATAAAATAATGGCTGATTTAGAATCGCTTCAGACACCTTAAAAAATCCCCTGGAGAAAAAAATAACCCATGAGAATCAAATACAATTCCCCAATAATCCTGACCTATGCCATATTATCAATATGCATTTTATTTTTCTGCAAAACAGAACTTTTAACAAAATATTTTTCTTCACCAGCCCATCTGTCTTTTTCAGATCCTTATTTTTATATTAGACTGGTTTCATATATTGCCGGGCATGGGGGCTGGAGCCATCTCATGGGCAACCTGATGATCATCCTTCTGATTGGGCCCCTGCTTGAAGAAAAATATGGATCAGGCAGACTCCTGGAAATGATTCTCATCACGGCTGTTGCCACGGGAATATTAAATGCTTTTCTATTCTCAAACTCCCTTATGGGTGGAAGTGGAATCGCATTTATGCTGATTCTGCTCAGTTCCTTTTCAAATATCAAGTCAAGGGAAATCCCCCTGACCTTTATCATAATTGCCCTGCTTTTCATTGGCAGTGAAGTAATCTCAACTCTAAAAATAGACAGAATCTCACAATTCAGTCACCTGGCAGGAGGTTTTATTGGAGCAGGGTATGGATTTATCCGTAGTGGAAGAAAATAGAAATGAAGATAGAAAAATTACATAAAATAGGCTTTTTTGATATTGATTCTCAATTTAAATTACGGATACAATCCGCGGCCCGTTTTTTCCAGGAAATGGCTACTTTACATTCCACAAAGATTGGAGCCGGCCCCGAGATCTTGTTTGAAAAAGGGGTTGTCTGGTTTTTACATCGGCTGGAGATAGAATTTTTCCGCTACCCCTTGCTGGGTGAAGATATTAAAATAACAACCTGGTCAAGGGGGTTTAAAAGGTATAAAGGATTCAGGGAGTATCACATCCAATCTTCCCAAGGGGATATTGCCCGGGGATCCAGTGTCTGGCTTTTTTTTAATATAAACCGAAAACGGATTTCAAAAGTGCCGGACCAGATTTCCAGGCTTTATGAAGTTGAGACTGAAAAATGGTTTGACAAGGAAATTAATGACTGGACGACTTGTGGAAAAATTCATCCGGAACAGCAGATGGATATCAGCCTGCGGTATTCAGATTTTGATGTGAACGGGCATGTGAATAACACCATATACCTGGGCTTTCTGGAAACCATGTACCACAAGACAATAAACACCAATGGAAAACCGATCAAGAATATTAAAATCAGGTTTAACCGAGAAATTGGCGGTGCAAAAGAAAGCATTCGATCGGGCTGGCAAAAGGTGAATGGGGTGTACCACTGCAACATATTTGATGATTCAACCCTGTATGCAGATGCAGATATTATTCCAATGGATTGAGCAGAATCTTTCCATTACAAAGGGGAAAAATTGAAGTATCAATTAAAAATAACAGGTCAGAAGAAGATTGCATCTGCAGAAGCATTGGTATTAAAATTCGTGTCAGGGATTAAGAAACCACCGTATTCCGTTTCTTTACTGCCATAGAAAATATTGGCCCCCACAAGCAGGGTTGAATTCTGTGTAATGCTGAAGACTGCCCGGGGCTGGAGGATGCCCCGGGCAAACAGTTCTCCCCTGTCAGTTCTTTCCATGAGGGCAGGATTTTCCAGGGCATGGGTATAATTATCTTTTCCAAGCCCGTTGTGGTAGTAT
>JAOZST010000079.1:5309-15762 GCA_029939535.1 Desulfobacteraceae bacterium
CATCTCGTCATAATGAATGGAACCTATTAGATCCACTTCGAAATCACGGTCAATTTTTCCGGTTGCAGCATTCCGCCTGGGAACATATAAAAGGCTGACCTCCTCCACAAGTTCGGTGGAAAACCGGATTAACACACAAGGTTATCTCCCATTTTATAGTCACGGAGTATATCTGAAGGCGAAAACGGGTTGAAAAGATCCATGGGGTTGAAAATCATACCGTTTCCCCAGGTCACTGCCTGTCTTCCAGCCATGATGTCACCCCAGGAAAGTTTTAGTGAAACAAAGAGACGATCCAGCCGGTTCCATAAAATATAATCATCTGTCTTTTTACTTGTTTTTGTCAGATCAAAAACACGTCTTTTATCAATATCCCAGGCATCTGAAGATAGTGCCCTGAAAAGGGCAGGAAATTTTTTCCCCAGGTTTGCCTGTTTTTTATGGGTATCCCCGAATTTGAGGGCAGCTTCATAATGGGCTTCAACATATAAATTATCAGAAATAGTAATTTTGTCTGTCAGCCTGGCACTGGAAGCGCCGTCCAGACCCATGCCGGTTCCCACTGGTTGAAAATAAGATGTTTCTCCGTATCCTGTTACTCTTCCTTCAAGCCCAACATCATCCAGTATGGCCTTTGCCCGGTCCTGCCTTTCTGTTTTTGGCACACCCTGCAAAAGCATTACATATTCAACATTTTCAATGGCAGACAGGACAGGGATGAGGTTATATGCCTGGAAAACAAACCCTATTTTATGCAGCCGCAAAGATGCAAGGGATGCCTGGTTCATTTTGGTGAATGCATGGTTGTCCACCATCACCCGGCCCTGGTCCGGCATATCAAGGCCGCCCATGATATTCAGCAATGTTGTTTTGCCTGACCCGGACGGCCCGGCAATGGCTACAAACTCCCCTTTATCTATGGTTAGATCAACACCCCCAAGGGCCTGTATATTTAATCTGCCCTGGGTATATGTTTTTTGAATATCTTTTATTTCAACAATTGCCATAACTAATCCTTTAACATAGCCTGGGTCGGTGTAAATTTTGCAGCCTTCCATGCAGGATATAAACTGACCAGAACCCCTAGAAAAAGCACCACAACTCCTGCCACCACAACATCCTGAATCCAGATTTCCGGATAGAGTTTTCTGGGTATCCCCCACATTTCAGCGCCTGCTGCCAGGACGGACAGATCAATCCCGTTTTCTGCAATGGCGGCAACACTTACAAATCCCAGGATATTTCCAGCTGAGATTCCCAGGACCAAAAGAAAAAAAGTCTCAACAATGACCCCTTTAATGATTTGAAAGGGTCTCATGCCAAGTGCTTTCATCAGGCCGAACTCCCTCATCCTCTCAAAAATGGCCATAAGACTTGTATTAACAATACCGTTTGTAACCGCTTGTTAAAGATATCACATTTATGTCTTTGTATTAGATATAATCCCATGAAAAATTTAAATTGATGGGTACTTTATATACACCTGGATACATTCACATGGATATAAAGTATACAATATCCCAGATTTGCCATCCACCCTTCAGACCAAGATAAATTTAAATATACCATGTTAATTCAACATATTAAAATATTTTTATATTTTGGCACACCATTTGCTTTTATACATTGCAACACATGAGACAATGATCAACTAACAACAAACTTTAAAAGCAGAGGGTATTATTATGAAAAAATTAGTTATTATCATCAGTACACTTCTTATGGCAGCGCTTGTAGCAGGAAACAGTTTTGCCTATGGACAGGGAAAGGGACAGGGCAGAGGACAGGGCATGAAAGGTTCAGGCTTTAATCAGGACTGCCAGGGATACAGAGGGCAAAATATCTGGAATAATTTGTCCCAGGAGCAAAGAGATGAAGTCAGTGCACTTCGCCAGGCTTTCATTGATGAAACCTATGGGTTGAGATCTGCAAAATCCCAAAAAAAATACCAGATGAGGATGCTCATGGAGACTTCTAATCCTGACAGGGCAGAACTTGGAAAATTATCCCAGGAGATCTCTGATCTGCAGAAACAGATACGGGACAAAAGAATTGACTTTCAATTGGAAGTCAGAAAGATATCACCCGAACTTGGCATGGGCAGAGGTTTTGGACAGGGCCGGGGCAATTGTTCCAAGGGAAGCGGTCAAAGAGGCTGGCATGGACAGGGCAGCAATGGTTGTTAAAGCACATGATGCCCTTAAAGATATCCATTCAATCGCCAGGGGGTTTGACACCCATGAATCACTTTTTACTCATCTGGATGATGACTATGTGCGACTCTTTATAAACAGCCACAAAGGCATCACAGCTCCTCTTTATCAGTCATGTTATGAATTTAAAAATGCTCCCATGATGGGGGAGTCAGCCGTTAAAATGAAAACCCGGTTTGCATCCAGGGGACTTTCTCTGGGGGACCAGATCAATGAACCACCTGATCACCTGGCAATTGAGCTGGATACTGTCTGGGTTCTGGGCGATAATTTTTTCAAAGACTGCAATATCGTATCTGAATACTGCCCTCAAAGACCAGGCAGGCCGGACCTGTTTTATAAATATGGTTTGTCTCTTTGTCCCAATAAACTTCAAGATCCCCGCCGTCCAGATGAATAAGAGCACGATCCTTACTTCGTTTCGTGAGGTTTGCCGCCACAAGGCAGGCACAGGCCCCTGTGCCGCAGGCCAGGGTGATACCAGCCCCCCGCTCCCAGACCTTCATCCTGAGCTCGGTCTCACTTACCACCTCAACAAACTCCACATTGGTTTTTTCAGGAAACCTGTCATGGGTTTCAACAGCCCGGCCTGATTTCTCCACATCCACGGATTCAATATCAGGCACAAAGATTACAGCATGGGGGTTTCCCATGGACACAGGAGTGAGCACCACTTTACCTTCACGGGTATCAATGGTTTCTTCAATGCAGGTTTCATTGTCACAGATAAAGGGGATCTCAGCACAGGACAGGACAGGAACTCCCATGTCCACTGTCACAGATGTGACCTTATTGTCATTGTCCACAACCACCTGGGGAAGAATAATTCCGGCCAATGTTTCCACCTGGATCTGCTTTTGAATAATAATTTTTTTTTCGTAGAGGTATTTGGCAAAACACCGCATTCCATTGCCGCACATTTCAGGCTCAGACCCGTCGGAATTTATGATCACAAACCTTATATCCTGGTCTTTTGATTCCCGGACCAGGATGATCCCATCCCCGCCTATGCCAAAATGGCGGTCACATAATTTTCTGGCAAGGTCTGGATAGGGTATGGCAGACTCAATATGTTTGTCCCGGTCATCTAAAATTATAAAATCATTGCCAAGGCCTTCCATCTTGGAAAATAAAATTTCCATGTGCATATCCTTTCATTTTATTTTGAATTTATTCAGCTGAAATTTCCAAGTGTTTTCATGATTTCATCCCCCAGGGCTTCACTCTGCCAGTTACGGATATTTGTTTTTTCTCTCAATTCCTCCCGGGTGCCTGGATTTTCCAATGCAATGGCTGCAATCAAATTATTGTTGATTAAAAAGCCCGGCTCCATACCAATGGAAATGCTTTGTTTGTCCCGCATTTTTTTTAATTGTTTGATGCGCTCCATTACCCTGGGATCTTTTTTGAGCCTGGGAGTTTTAGGGTAAGAGGGCAGATCCCCATGGGGCATGGCCAGGGCAGATGCAATAGCTTCTTTGCAGAGGCGGCCATACATATTTGCCTGTTTTTTACTCAAAGCCCTGAAGGAAACCATTTCCTCAACATTCCGGGGCCGGTTGGTGGTCAAGGCAAGGATGGACTGGTTGGATATAATTTTAAACAAAGGCTGATCTTTTTTTTCGGCAATATCCATGCGGACCAATAACAGATTTTCCAGGACGGCCAGGCTTCTATTGTCCAGTTTGCCGGAACCTTTAAATTTTTTAAACAAGGGCAATTGGTGGTTGGATTCATATTTTACCCGGGCCAGGGCCTCAAACTCTTCCTTTGCCCAGGAAAGCCGGTTGATCTTTACAAGCCTGTCCTTTAATCGGGTATACAAATCAAAAAGATGGGCCACATCCCCAACAGAATAGGCAATCATATCTTCTTTAAGAGGGCGCTGGGACCAGTCTACTTTTTGAAATTTCTTGTCCACATGGACATTAAAATTTTCTTTTAAAAGTGCGCCAAGCCCCCGCTCTTTAATATTTAAAAACCTGCAGGCAATCTCCGTATCAAAGAGATTCTCAATCCTTACCCCGTGTTCCCGGTCCAGACTCCTGACATCAAAATCTGCACCATGAAAAATTTTTATGATATCCTGATCTTCAAGAATTGCAACAAAGGGAGAAAAATCATTAATCAAAAAAGGGTCCACCAGAAATGCCCTGTCCTTGGCAGCGATTTGAATCAGACAGATCTTTTCCTTGAAACAATGCATGGAGTCTGCCTCCAGGTCCACACCTATTATATCTTCTTTGTTCAGATCAATGCAGACCTGTTTCAATTGTTCATCAGACTCAATAAACTTAAAATTCAATATCTTTTCCCTTGATTGTTTTTGTTACTTCTTCTAAAATTCTTATTTTTATATTTAAAACCAATTAATTACAATGGAAAATAAAATGATTAATATAAGCTTTCCCGATAATGCCGTAAAAAGTTTTGAAAATATCCCCACAGGAATGGAGGTTGCCCAGAGTATTTCCCAGGGATTTGCCCGGAACTGTGTGGCCGTTAAAATAGGAGACAAACTCCTGGATTTAAGCCGGCCCATTACGGAAGACTCTTCTGTAAGCTTTATCACGGCCAATGATGATGAAGGCCTTGAAATACTGCGCCACTCCTCTGCCCATGTCATGGCAGAGGCAGTGTTGAACCTTTACAATGATGCAAAACTGACCATTGGTCCGGTTGTGGAGGATGGGTTCTACTATGATATTGATATGGCTCCCATCTCAGAGGATGACCTGGGAGCCATTGAAACGGAAATGAAAAAAATAATCAAAGCCAAAAATACATTTGAGCGTAAAGTGGTTTCAAAGGACCAGGCCCTTGATATCTTCAAGGACAATCCCTTTAAACTGGAACTGATAAATGAACTGGATGACCAGGAAATTTCCATTTATCAGAACGGAAAATTCATTGACCTGTGCCGGGGCCCCCATATCCCCCATACTGGAATGATCAAAGGGTTCAAACTATTAAAAATTTCAGGAGCATATTGGCGGGCTGACCAGACCAGGGAACAGCTCCAGCGGCTCTACGGCATTTCATTTTTTGATAAAAAAAAGCTCAACAAATACATCCACATGATTGAGGAAGCAAAAAAAAGGGACCATAGAAAACTTGGAACACGGCTGGATCTTTTTTCCTTTCATGAGGAAGCTGCGGGCATGCCCTTTTTCCATGCCAAAGGAATGGACATGTGGAATACTCTTCTGGACTATTGGAGGGAGGAACACAAAACAGCAGGTTATGTGGAAACCAAGACTCCTGTCATGCTTAACCGCAAGCTCTGGGAGCAGAGCGGCCACTGGGAAAACTACAGGGAAAACATGTATACCTCGGTGATTGACGATGAGGAATATGCCATCAAGCCCATGAACTGCCCCGGAGGAATGATCCTTTATAAGACCAAATCTTATTCCTATCGGGACCTGCCCCTGAGGGCCGGTGAAGTGGGACTGGTGCACCGCCATGAGCTATCCGGCGCTTTGTCCGGCCTTTTCCGGGTCAGGGCATTTCACCAGGATGATGCCCATATCTTCATGACCCCGGACCAGATCGGGGATGAGGTGTTGGGAGTTCTCAAACTTTCAGAAAGGATCTACAGCCGGTTTGGTCTTACCTTTCATCTTGAATTGTCCACCCGCCCGAAAAAATCCATTGGATCAGATACCCAGTGGGAAGAGGCAACCAACGGCCTCAAGGCAGCTTTGGAACTATACGGCCAGGACTATGTCATCAATGAAGGGGACGGAGCATTTTACGGCCCGAAAATCGATATCCACATAAAAGACGCCCTGGGAAGAACCTGGCAATGCGGCACGGTCCAGCTGGACATGGCCCTGCCCGAACGTTTTGACTTAAGCTACAAAGGCCAGGACAATGAAAAACACCGTCCCATAATGATCCACCGGGTCATTTACGGATCCATGGAACGATTCTTCGGCATTCTTGTGGAACATTTTGCTGGCAGATTTCCTTTGTGGCTGGCGCCTGTGCAGGCGGTTCTTCTACCCATTAACCAGGATCTGGTAGAATATGCGGACACCATCAAACAAGCCCTGGAAACCCATGGAATCCGTTGCGAAGTGGACAGGAGAAATGAAACCCTGAAAAAGAAAATCCGTGAGGCCCAGGTTAATTATCAGCCCCTGATCATCACCCTGGGAGACAAGGAAAAAGAAACAAAGACCCTGTCCGTAAGAACCCTGGACGGCAAAGTGAGAATGGGACTTTCCATGGATGAATTTGTAACCCCTGTCCTCCGTCATATCAAGGAAAGAACACTGGATGAAGCCATCCTCTAAAGCATTATACCCTGACAAAAGGAATTATAAAAAAAACATATTAAACCCTGGCAGGGGCACAATTACCCCTGTTTCCCCTTTACACCTGAACCTGGGTTACCGGCTGCCGGTATTGGTTTTCTGTATTTTTATTTTCTGGCAATCCTCTTTCCCTTCTCTGAATTCTCAGCCCCTTTTTCCCCATGACGATAAACTCATGCATCTTGGAGCCTATGCCTTACTGGCCTTTCTTGCGGCCCGGAATCTGAAACAGGAAAAACCTTTTTTCAGCCGCACAAAACTCAGGATTCTTGCAATTTTATTTACAACACTGTACGGACTTTCCGATGAATTTCACCAGGCCCTTGTGCCCAGCAGAGATGCCTCTGCTCTGGACTTTGCCGCAGATTTCCTGGGCAGTATCCTGGGGGCCTGTTTTTACCTTGACTTTTTTTCCCGCAAAAAATAATACTTCCATAACATGAATAATTTTTCAGAAAAAATAATACAGATTCTCAACCACGGAGCCCTGAATCTGGCCCTGGGTATTGGCTATAGCCAAGGGATATTTGATGTCATGGATGAACTGGGAAAGCCAGCCATCATCCCGGCCCTTGCCAAGGCAGCAAACCTGGACAGACGTTATCTCAAAGAATGGCTGGGCATAATGGTTACAGGCAATATCATTGACATGGCCTTCAATGAAAAGGGTGAAGAAACTTTTTTCCTGCCGCCTGCCCATGGAGATGTTCTGACAGTTAGGGCTGGAAACCAGAACCTGGGGGTTTATACCCAGGAAATCCCTTTGCTGGCTTCCTGTGCCATGGAACCGGTCTCAAAAGGATTTTCCACGGGAAAAGGGGTGGGTTTTTCCCATTATCCCAGTTTCCAGGCCTTTATGTCTGAACTTTCAAATGCCAAACACCGACAGGTGCTGATCCAGGAATTTCTTCCTTCTGTGAATAATGGCCGGCTGGTGGAAGCCCTCAAAAAGGGCATCCAGGTCTGTGATCTTGGCTGTGGACAGGGTGTGGCCCTGAATCTCATGGCCCAAGCCTTTCCAAATTCCAGGTTCCTGGGTGTTGACAATCACCAGGATGCCATTGAAGAGGCAAGGGTGTCAGTAAAAAAAATGAACCTTGTGAATGTCGATTTTACAATTATGGATGCAGGTAAAATAAAAGGCAATACAGATTTCTATCAAAAATTTGACTATGTCTGCGCCTTTGATGCCATCCATGACCAGTCCCACCCGTTACAGGCACTCAAAGGGATCCATTACATGCTCAAACCCAGGGGCATTTTTTCCATGATCGACATCAAGGCCTCAACCAGCCTTAAGAAAAACCTTGACCATCCCATGGGACCGTTTCTATACACAGTCAGCCTCATGCACTGCATGCCCGTGGGACTGAATGACAATGGCAGGGGTCTTGGCATGATGTGGGGCAGAGAACAGGCATTGGACCTCCTCAAACAAGCTGGATTTAATGAGGTTGATGCCGTTGAAATCCCCAATGATCCCTTTAACCTGCATTTTTTCTGCAGGCCCCAGGCAGATGCTGCTCTTTAATATGAACAGCATCTTTCCAGAATTTTATTTTTCTTTCCATTCAGGAGATCGTTTTTCAAAAAAAGCTGCTACCCCTTCCTTTGCATCATCCGTGGTACACAACCGGGCAAAGGCTTCATTCATATAGGCAAACTGTTTGTCATAGTCAATATCCTCTGACCGATAAAAGGCTGTCTTTGCAATCTGCAGGGCCAGGGGGCTTTTCATGGCCAGTTCCTTTGCCCATGCCAATGCTTCCGACTCAAGATCTTCTTCAGGTACAATCCTGTTAATCAAACCCAGGGCAAGGGCTTCAGGAGACTTGATCAAATTACCATAAAACAATAATTCCAGGGCCTTTTTCCGACCCACACACCTGGCAACCGGTATTACAGGACCAACACAATTCAATCCCACATTAATGGCTGTCAACCCCATACGGGACTTTTCCCCGGCAATCACCAGATCAGCAGCAGCAGCAAGGCCCATGCCATTGGCAGCAGCAACCCCGTGCAGCTGGGCAATTACAGGTTTTTTCAATTTTGAAATGGTAACCAGGGGTGTTTCCATCCTGTCTATCCAGTCCCTGAATTCCATGGCAGATTTACCGGCAAGCTCATTGACATCTATGCCGGCGCAAAAGGCTTTGCCAGACCCTTTTACAAGGATTACCCGGACAGCTGGATCCTGATCCAGAAGCAGAAATGCCTCATTCAGCTCCCTGGCCATCTGGCTGTTGAATGTGTTCAGGCTTTCAGGCCTGTTCAAAGTAATACTTGCAACATGATCACCTTTTTTTTCAACAATAATTTGTTCAAATTCCATTTTACAAACTCCTTAATTGATTTTAAAAAGATTTGCTTTTAGATATAAATATCTTTTATCAGACATTTATATCTAAAAGCAAATCTTCAAAAATATTCCAAGTTTAGGGGCCTTCTTATTGTTGGAAATCATTGTACTCTGAAATATTTTCGTTTCTTAAAAAAAATAAAATGAGTATGGAATTAAATTTACAAAGCATCATGGTTTATTGTATTATTATTTTGATTAATCAAATACCTGATTCTCCTATCAAAGAAACAAGTCCTGCCCAAAAGGTCTTGATAAAATCATGGTCATGGATGATGAAAAAATGGTAAGGGATATGGCAATGACTATACTATTCATGATTCTTGATGTTGTTATTCTTGTCTACATGATTTCCAGGCAATATATGAAAATACAGGGAAATTACGGGAGCCCCAGATAAAACTCATAGTTTCAGTTGACAACCATGAACGGACAGACCCATGAACCGGCAGAACTTGAAAAAACTGGAAAACCTGTTTGCCATCTGACTTAAATTTTATTACACTCCCAAAAAATTACCACATCATATTGTAAGGAGAGTAATACCCATGACTAAAAAAGCGTTCCAGGACTATTATCCGGAAGAATTCAGCCATTGCTACGGCTGCGGCCGCCTCAACTCCCAGGGACTTCAGATCAAGAGCTATTGGGACGGGGATGAAAGTGTTGCCCTGTTTAAACCATGGGAACACCATATTGCTATCCCTGGGTTTGTCTACGGCGGTTTGATAGCCTCTCTCATCGACTGCCATTGTACTGGTACTGCTGCTGCTGCATCCTATAAGAAACAGGGCCGGGCCATGGACACGGAACCTGCCATAAGATTTGTGACTGCCTCTATTCATGTGGACTATCTGGCTCCCACCCCCCTGGATGCTCAATTGGAAATCAGGGGGATTGTAAAGGAGATCACACCCAAAAAAGTAATAGTAGAGGCAAAGGTAATCGCAGAAGGCAAGCTATGCGCCAAAGGAACAGTTGTGGCCGCCCACCTGCCGGAATCCATGCTATTGAAAATAAAAGGAGACAAATCATGAACAAAGAAAAAACAGTTTTATTTGCCTTCAGGGGAGACCCCATGTGCTTTATCCATGTTCTGCTCAATGGAATTGACCTTCATGAGCAAGGCCAGGAGGGGTTAATCATCATTGAAGGAGAAGCCGTAAACCTGGTATCTGAAATGAGCACGCCAGGCCATTTTTTATTTACCCTGTACGAAAAAGCCAAAGGCCTGGGTCTTTTCCACGGGGCTTGCAAGGCCTGCGCCACAAAGCTCAAGGCCTCAGAAGCGATTAAAAAATCAGGAATCCCCTTGATAGGAGAAATGTCAGGCCATCCTTCCATGGGCAAATTCATATCAGATGGTTATCGAGTCATCACCTTTTAAAATAAAATTATCTGATTATGGAAAAACCCAGCCGGAAAATATCATCTCTCTTATCATATTAGGGAGCTGAATCTGATTTAAGATCCCAGTTGTGTAAAATAGAGAAGTTCTTGCCATGGGCATCATGATTACCAATAATATAATTAAAAACCATCATACGTATGAATAG
>JAOZST010000251.1:0-4279 GCA_029939535.1 Desulfobacteraceae bacterium
TAAGATTATATTACAGGTTTCCATTTTTTTCAAGCTCGTCAGCCACCTCATCCAGACCAAGGGATTCCAGTGTTTTCCTTGTGGGGCAACCTGTTGTTTCATCCCAACCCTGGAATCCATAGAAGCGGGTTTTGAAATCTTCAAACTGTTCTGAATCAAAATGCCTTCCAGAGGTAATTACGTAATCCCATTTACCATTTTTGATCCCTGGCATGTATTCAGGATAACCGCTGGGAGTCCTGCCAGGATTTGTATAGATATAATCTGCAAACTTCACCATGTCCCGGTGCCGGCCCTGGAGAGCCCAGATGGCATTGTCCAGGTTCCAGATTTTTTTACCCAGGTTAATGCCATCCAGAAACGAAAAATTTTTACCAGTCACATCATTGAAAAATCTTTGTTCCGCCAGGCCGGTGGCTCCTGTCTTTTGAGGTCCGTAAAGGTTGAGGAAATCAGGCCACCGAAAATCGCACAACTGGACCGACTGCTTCCAGAACCGGGTATAATACCTGTGCCAGCTCACAAGCTTGATTATATGTTCTGAGTACATGTTTTCCGTGCTGAAATCCAGCATTTTCATATCCCGTTGAAAGGGTTCCATCTTGCCTGTAATGGCTTGAACCACATCCTCGGAAGGGGGTAAGGGTTTGCCGTATCGTTTATAATATGTCGGAAATCCCCTTAGCATGTCAAAGCAATGTTCATTAATATCCCGGTCGCTCAATATTGTCCCGTAACCCCAGTCCAGCTGGGATCTCTCCAGCTTGTGTGCGGGCAGCCCCCAATGGGGGAATTTGAGAAGGCCTGTTTTGAGGTCAGAATTTTTTCCCTCCAGACGACCCCATTTTTCAGCAGCCCTGACAAAGCCTTCTGCAAGAATATCGCCAAAGGGATGGGGATTCCCTTTGCCGTCATTGCGATGGGAAATCGCTTTAACCAGTTGCTCAGCAAAAGACAGTTCCCCGTATTGCTCAAAATCAAGAGGGCAATCAATGGCTTTGCCTTTACCAATAAAGCCAAGGTCTCGAAGCTTTTTTAGGTATAGTTCGCCCTCAAACATCTCTGCTGCGTTTAAACCGTACCTGTTGAGAAGATCAGCAGCCTGGCGCTGGATTAAGAGCGACTTGCCAAAATAATAAAATATGGAATTAAAACAGATGGCCTCGTTGCCAATACCATCCTCGTAGCGACCCCGGCATCCGGCAGTGCATCCCACACATGCCTGGGGTCTCTGGCCTATCCTGGGCTTCCCACCTGAGTATAAGACCATTGGAACGGGCGGGCTTTGGAATCCCATGACAAAAGTATTAAATTTCAGGTCTTTCAAATCAAATTGATATTCCTGTTTTAGCCAAAGACTGGACTGCATCAAGGCTTCTGGATTATTTACTTTGATACTTCCAGTACCAATCACGCTGATGGCTTTAAGACCTTTTTTACCGAATACCGCACCAAAACCACCCTGGCCCGCACCATTGCCAGCATCATGGATCAGGCAGGCCATGCGGCTCAGGTTTTCGCCTGCAGGGCCAATGGCCAGGACCGCAGGGCGCTGTGTGGTTATATCTCCCTTTTCATTGATCTTAACCCAGTCTCCGTAAACCCCTTTTCCCGCCACATCCTTCCAGATTTTTTTCTGGCATTTCCAGGTATCGGTTCCCCAGAGATTCAAGTCATCACATTCCCTGATACTGACATCATTATTTCGAATATCGATCCATACACGGCTGTCTGCCTGGCCCTGGATGGCAATACCATCCCACCCGGCATATTTGAGCATGGATGAAAACCTTCCGCCAAAATTACTTCGTGTAAACCAGCCAATGGGAAGAGACTGGACCCCGATTCCTTGAATTTCTGTCCTGGCCGCACCTGAGGGTACCAGTGTGCCGCCTAGGGGTGAACTCATAAGGGTAATGACATTTTCAGGGTTAAACCCGTCAATGGTTTTGTCTTTAACCATATCAAAAAAAAGAGCAGAGCCCATGCCGTGTCCACCCACCCATTGCTCATATTTTTTAGTGGGGATGGTGGTAATGTTTCGGGTACTTAGATTAATGCTTAAAATATTGCCTGCATATCCGTCCATATATTACCTCCGGTATATAGCTGCCTTAACTATCATCATGATCTGCCTCAGAAGTTTCAATAGCCTAATGTTGCCCAGTTTTCGTCCCTGAGGTTAACTTTATACCCTGATTTTCCTTCCTGGGCCGGGAGCTTCCTGGTAAAAGCAATGGCACCCAGGGGGCAGGCTTCCACGCAGGCCTGTCTGCCATCTGGTCCTCCGCCTTTTTCATCCCAATGATGGGGGGCATTGGCGCAAAGGTCGCATTTAAGGCTCTTTAATTTCCGGTTAAAATTTTCATCTTCCACAACAGAAAGCCTTGCCGGGGTATGGGGACAGGCTGAAAAACAACTGCCGCAGCCTGTGCATTTTTCTTTGTCCACCATGCGAACATTTCCGAATTCTGCCACAGCTGTAAGGGCACCTTCAGGACACGCCTCCACACAGGCAGGTTCTTTACATTGCCTGCACTGCTCAATGGTCAGGTCATCCGGGAATTTCTGAAATGAATCCTGCAGGATTTGTATCCTGGAAAAAGAAGGGCTTATGGCTCCTTCATGGACAAGAGAACAAGCCATCATGCAGCTCATACACCCCTGGCATTTTTCAACATCAACAACAAGGTAGCCATCTGAGATTGCTATTCCCGAGCTGTCCTCTTTTGCCCCGCATTCATTCAGGAGATAACCACTGCTTCCCATGGCAAAAACAATGGTGCCGGTGTATTTCAAAAATATTCTTCTTGAAAGTCCGTGTTTTTCAGATATTTTGGGTTTCATGTTTTATCCATAGTACATTTAGGCTAAATTATATTTTGCTGTAACAGGGAACTATACGGTTTTGGATAAATTGTCGCTTTTAACAATATCTGGATGAATTTTCAAATTGCCGAATAAGAATTCAGGATATAAATTTCAAATAGATTATCAATTTCAACTATTAAAAGAGATACAGTAAAAAATCATAAAATACAATTATTTAATCAAGTTTAATGGTGAGTTTATATGGTAAAATCAGAGACGAGGAAAATTTTTTGCAGCACTCATCTTTATTGAGAAAAAGTGGATCAAATATCTCCACTTAAAACATTCTCTGTCTTGCTTTATTCCTTGAATTCTTTTCTCCCAGGTGCAATATACAAAACAAAAGATAAAATTTTTGATAAAATGTAGACCCAATTTCGAAAGAGACCTGGAAACTGATTTTATATGACTCCTGCAATAAACTGCTTGAAAAAAGCCAGAATTAAGTATCAGATTCATCAGTATGATCATGATCCTGATTCCAAGTCCTATGGTGAAGAGGCCGCTGAAAAACTAAATATTCCATTTGATCAGCTTTTTAAAACTTTAGTTATATCAATTAATGATAAGGATTTATCAGTTGCTCTAGTCCCTGTATCCAAGCATTTAGACTTAAAATTATTTGCAAAAGCCATTGAATCAAAAAAAGTCAAAATGGCTGATAAAAACGATGTTGAACGTACAACCGGGTATGTTCTAGGAGGCGTCAGCCCAATTGGGCAAAAGAAAAAGTTAAATACTATTATTGATAGCTCAGCTTTACAATTTAATACTGTTTATGTGAGTGCAGGACGTAGGGGGCTTCAAATAGAGCTTTCTCCTAGGGATTTGGGCTTTCAGACAAAAGCTTCATATTGTGAAATCAGTAAATAGGCAATACCATGAATGACCGACAATCCCATGCCAGTGCCTTTACCTTTTTTCTTGGCAATGAAATTGTGAAAAAATACGTTCCCGCCATTTAGCCAATATATCCTTGTGAGATTTATTGGGAAAAAAATATTTAATAAAATCCCCAGGTCATTAAAATTCCCTTATGCTCTTTTTTTTAGATAAAAAAATGAATTGAGAAAGGAGAAGAATTTGTCTTCTCCTTTCTCTGATGGGTATTGATTTTATTCAGGACTGTGCTTTTTTAGGAAAGTAGATCTTTGTTACAAGATCATAAAAAATTATTGTAGCGGCTAAAATAACCATGCCATCTGGCAGTATGTTAATTTGTTTCCAAAAATCCATATGATTCAGTGCATCCGGCAGTCTTGCAAAATAATACCCCATATCGTGGGCAATTTTTCCCTGCTCAAACCCAAGAAGCAGTTTCGGAATACCAAAGCCGATAATTCCAAGGGTTGCAAGCCAAAAGCCCGCAGTTCCCAATGCGTTGCTCCATTCATGACCTTCGGCCATG
>JAOZST010000252.1:0-4264 GCA_029939535.1 Desulfobacteraceae bacterium
TTTGCAATACCTGATTTTGTAATGCCAAAATGGAATCTTGAAGCAATTTTTTATATAGTTCCCATTGCCATTGCACCGGCCATTGAACATTTTGGCGATGTGGTTGACATTGGCGGGGCCACAGGCAAAGACTATCCTGGGAGTAGCACTTAACTTGGTGCTTCCCAGAACACGGGAATAAAACGCCATAAAAAATGTTTCCGATCGAGCCCTGGCCGTTTATAAAAACGATCAGGGCTTTTATAAAATCGGTTGGAACCGGAATTTTAGATTAGCTCGTCTAGATGTTCCATAAATCCAATGTTGAATTATGACCTTACAAATTTTAAAAGCGCCTCATAGTCATAATTGTCAGCTTTTTTCAGTGCTTTAATATACATGGCACGAACATCTCCTGTTTTAGCAAGATTGACCTTTCCCCAGGAAAAAGGTTCTCTGTTGAATATCTTTTCCAATATAAGGTCAGCCATCAATCTAGTGTGTCTACCGTTTCCATTGGAAAACGGGTGAATGGAAACTAACCGATGATGAAACCGAACAGCAAATTCATCCGGAGGGTATGCATCAAACTCAATCCAACCGGCTGCCTCATCACAGAGCTTGTGAACCTCCACCGGGACATCAACATGCCAGATGCCAATATTCTTTTCTGTTTTTCGGTATTTTCCAGCCCATTTCCACACATCACCAAACATTTTCTTGTGAAGCAGGCAAATGAAATCAGTATTCAGGATTTTGTCTGCTTTAATTGTTTGCATCCATGCTGTGGCTCGAGCAATATTTTCAAACTCCAATGCATCAAGTTCACCTTTGACTGTGATATGCGTAGGAATCAGCCCTTTTATCTCATCATATTCAAGAGGAGTGGTGCCTTCTGAAGGCTCAATCATTTGAACTTCTTATCCCATAGTTTTGAAGGAGATTCCAAAATCTCTTCCACCATATTCTCAAAAGTTACTTTAGAATGGTGATTCGTCAACTCCTGAGCTTCAAGATACATATGATGTGAAATTTTATTCATTCTTTCCTGTGCAATACAAGCAGCTTGATTCCTGACTGTATTTTCTAAGGTTGATCTGGGAGCAAAACCATATACGAACACACAATCCAATTTATCTGCAATTTTTTCCAACGTTTTAATGGTCAGCGCCCCGGAAAGTTCATCCTGCTCTATTTTAACAATTCGAGATTGACCAACCCCTGCACGATCTGCTAACTGGCGCATATTCATTCCAAGGACATCCCGAATCGCACGAATCCACCCCCTGATCGGTCTGGCTACATTAGCCGCCTCCACAAAGACCTGGAGCGTTTCATCTAATTGTTTTCTGGCTCTCTTTAGTTTTCTGTGTTTCATTTTTATCATATATATGTGCATTTTTAGTATTTGTCAATCACATATATATGATTATTTTTTAATTTTGATTGTGTAAACAAATATTTTCAACTGATAGACCATAACAGGTGGGCACGCATAAAATCTGAATCATAATATTGTGGTTAGATTGTTTCAAAAATAATCGAATTACAGGGAAAGTCTGGGTAATTTTTCGATCATAGAAAACCCGGATTTCACGTTATAGTGCTCAGTCCTATTAAACTGAGGACTTATAGACAATATGAACGCTTTTTGGCTGCCAATAGAATTAACTCAAAAGTGGCTTAACAGTGTGTCCACAATACCGGAGGAAGATCAAAATATAAAAATATCAAATATTATTTGATATTTTTATAAGTTGAGTTGAGGTTAAACCAGAATATTATTGGATTTGAATCCCCAAAAAAATAAACGAAGAGACCCGATTAATAGAGATCTCGAGGAAAAAACAATCAATAACCCTATATGCTGTTCATTCCATCCACATGATAGATAATCGTATTGCCGATTCCTTTAAGATTGTCCTTCCAGGGTGTGCTGGCGTTCACTTTCACCCCAAGTTTGTCTTTAACTGCCTGAGTAATCAATGTCTCAGCTGGCCGAGCCTTCTCTTCTAACCTGAATGCTTCATTTATAGCACTTCCGACAGCTCCATATTTCTTGCGTTTTTCTGACCCTATGTTTCCCACAACTAATTGGCCGCAACTAATTCCGATTCCCATTTCTATCTGCGGTAAACCCAACTTGAGGTTTTCCTCGTTAAATTCTTTCATGGACTCCTGCATTTCAAGGGCGCATCCCAAAGCCAG
Organism: Desulfobacteraceae bacterium; assembly: GCA_029939535.1. Classification (GTDB taxonomy): domain Bacteria; phylum Desulfobacterota; class Desulfobacteria; order Desulfobacterales; family Desulfobacteraceae; genus NBML01. Next base: position 2,188 of record JAOZST010000252.1, read on the forward strand.
CCTACTATGGTCCATAGTTTGACGTGGGGCTCCGAAAAACACAAGAATTCCATCACCTGTAAATTCGTCGATAGTTCCCTCATGATGCATAATAATATCGATCATTTTTTCCAAATACCGGTTGATTATGCTGACAATTTGAGTAGGGTCCATAGATTCTGTGGCAGTAGTGAAGCCCCTGAGGTCGGACACGAGAACAGTCATCTCTCTAATCTCCCCACCCAGTTTGACACCTTCAGGTGATGCCAGTATCTCTGAGGCTATTTCATCGCTAAGGTAGGTTCCGAAGGTCTCTCTTATTAAAACTTTTTCCTGGTAGCTTTCCAAAAGCTCTGCTGTACGCTCATCTACATTCCGCTTACATTCATTATGCGATTTCTGTAACGCATCTTCTATCCGCTTACGTTGAATGGCTAATGCATAAAATTGAGCCAATCGGTTAATCGCCTCAAGTTCCCGTTCAATATAGTCTTTCTCCTTATTAGCCAGTGCAATCTGACCAACCAACTCATTATCCAGCATCACCGGCACACTCAATAGACGTTGAATAGGAATATGGTTCTTAGGGACTCCTTTTTTTGTTTTATGGGTTTCCGGCAAATTAGTGAAAAAACCCTTACATGTATTCAAACAATGTCCGCAAAGTCCTTCGTAAAGACCGTTTTTCCCTCGTTTAAAGACGAATTTTTTATGTCTTTTTGAGATATCGCACTGTTCCTTTAGCATCTCGGTAAGTGTATGCCCAACATTATCACCGGTGACCGGGTCGACAGATGACACGTAACCGTGCTTACTTCCCGTGAGTGTTTTTGCCTTGTCTAATATTGTTTTGGCCAGGTCGTTAATCGAAGCCCCGGGGGAAACCAATGGTTTGTAAGTGTCTGACAAGGCTGAATTTACAGCTAATTCCCACTTTAACGTTTCTTGTATTTTTTTTCTGGCGGTAATGTCTATAACTGATTCAATTATGTGTGAAACATTGCCATTCTTATCAATAATGGGAAAAGCATGGACTTCAACATTTTGAGAGTTCCCTTCTTTGTCATAATGGAGATGCTCTACTGTCATTGGAACCTTGGTCTTCTTTATCTCCTCAATGGGACAAGGATGCTCCGCAGAACAACATGGTTTATCTCTTCTATGTGTAAGAGAATAACATTTCATATCTCTTGATAATTGCCCAAACTGGGCAGCAGAATTTGCCAATTTAATTGTATAATTTGAGATATCAATGACATAAAAGGGATTCGGTATTGATTCCAAAACTATATTCAGAAAATCGGAAGGCGGTTCAACTTGATCTTTTACTAACACTGGCATTGTTCCTGGTCCCTGCAATTCTCCTAATACCTTGGTTAATTGTTCCTTTATTTTATCATGCATTGGTTATTTTCCCTCGTCAGATTATCTGGTGCCATGAAGCAAGGCAATGTGTCCGGTTAATTTTATTAAAAAAATAAATGGGAGAAAAACATTGAACAATAATAGGGCTCTGGAAGAGTTCTTTAAATTTTAGCTCGAGTACAATTAGGCAATACTATCACACAATGTGGTACAGAACAAGTTTTTTTGAGATATTTTGTAATGATTATAGATGGTATCTATAGAGACGAGGCAAAATTTCAAAAAACCGGGCACTTCCAAAATCATTAACCAGTGATCTAAAACTTAATAACCTGCCTAAATCAAATCAAACTGCCTCTTGGTCCAAATTTTGGTCATGTATTGTGTGTGTATCCTTTAAAAAAACCGATATACCCAGTACTCAATATCCTTGTATTCCCAGCACTTCCAACACCCCAAGAAATCAATCACCAACTTGATACGTCCCATCCAGCCTCTTCCACATTTCCTCTAATTTCTGATCCAGTTCCAACACGGCCAGGTCATATTCTTCCTGTGTTATTTCATCTTTTTTCAGCTTTGTCTGAATCATGAACAATTCGTTGTCATACCATTTGTCTGGGTCAAAATTATATGTCATGGTAGTTGAACTTATTTCCTCTAAAACGGTGTAAACAATTCTTTCCCATCCCTGGCATCAAAAAGGATCTGAGAAACTTTCCTGCTGTCCTCC
>JAOZST010000080.1:0-15607 GCA_029939535.1 Desulfobacteraceae bacterium
TCCAGATCAAACCCGGATGCCCGACAAATGTCCAGCCGGAAAAAGAGGCGGCCGTAGCAGCCATCAAAAATGCGATAAAGGGAATGGAACGACCTGCAATCCCGTAACCTGATGCGGTTTTTTCAGAAAAGAAACCTTTTAACCCCCACCAGAAACAATAAACTATGTATATTATTAATAATCCCCACACCCACATTACTTTTGAATCCATAAACGTTTCCTCCTAAATCATCTTTTATTGAGTTGATCGGATTTTTCAATAATTATTTCTTCGTAACAGGGACAATAAGGGCATGCCGCATCACCTCCTTGGAATTAATATAGTTTATATGAACAATCTTATGCTTTTTTCCCATATCCGATCTTACCCAAGGATGATTCTATTTCATCCAGAATGGCATAATCATCTATTGTTGCCGGAATTTTATACTCTTTTTGATCTGCAATGGACCGCATGGTTCCCCGTAAAATTTTTCCGGAACGTGTTTTGGGAAGCCGTTTGACCACAATGGCGGTTTTAAAAGCAGCCACGGGGCCTATCTGGTCACGGACCCGTTGGACCACCTCTTTGATCACCTTGGTTTCATCTCTTTCAACCCCTGCATTGAGCACCAGCATCCCCAGGGGAACCTGGCCTTTAAGCTGGTCTTCTACCCCCATGACTGCACATTCCGCAACATCCGGATGACCGGCTATGGCTTCTTCCATGGCGCCGGTGGACAGTCTGTGACCTGCCACATTGATAATGTCGTCGGTGCGGGCCATGACATAGATATAATCGTCTTCATCAATATATCCTGCATCGGATGTTTCATAATATCCTGGAAATGTTGACAGATAGGCAGATTTATACCGTTCATCATTCTGCCACAGGGTGGGGAGGGTACCCGGCGGCAATGGCAGTTTGGCCACAATGGCGCCGATATCTCCTTTGGAAACGGGTTTTCCATGGGCATCCAGCACAGCCATATTCCAGCCCGGGGCAGCTTTGGTAGGGGAGCCAGGTTTAACCTCAAACTGCTCAATCCCCACGCAGTTAGCTGCAATGGCCCAGCCGGTTTCCGTCTGCCACCAATGGTCTATTACCGGTATTTTGAGACTGTTTTCCGCCCAGGACAATGTGTCTGGATCAGTTCTTTCCCCGGCCAGGAAAAGGTAATTGAATCCGGACAGGTCAAAGTCTTTTGTTAATTTGGCAGCTGGATCTTCCCTTTTGATGGCCCGGAAGGCAGTGGGAGCAGTAAACATGGTTTTTACCTTATGTTCAGCAATGACCCTCCAGAACACAGAAGCATCCGGGGTGCCCACTGGTTTCCCTTCAAAGATGATGGTGGTGCATCCTTTGAAAAGGGGGCCGTATACTATATAGGAATGGCCTACCACCCATCCGATGTCGGAAGCCGCCCAATAGACATCCCCCTGGTTGACCCCGTAAATAGCGTTCATGGTCCACTTTAACGCCACCATATGGCCTCCGTTGTCCCGGACAATTCCCTTTGGCTCACCCGTTGTGCCCGATGTATACAGAATATACAGAGGATCTGTTGCCGCAACAGGTACGCAGTCATGGGGGCTTGCCTTGCCCATGACCTCGGCCCAATCAAAATCCCTGCCGTCCATCATTGGGGCCCGGGCCTGGGGCCGCTGAAAAATGATACAGGCATCTGGTTTTGAATCGGAAAGATCAATGGCCTCATCCAGCAGGGGTTTATATTCAATTATTCGTTTTATTTCTATTCCGCAGGAGGCAGATACAATTACCTTGGGTTTGGCATCATTAATCCTTGTGGCAAGCTCATTTGCGGCAAACCCGCCAAATACTACGGAATGGACAGCCCCTATTCTGGCACATGCCAGCATGGCAAACACGGCTTCCGGAATCATGGGCATGTAGATGATCACCCGGTCACCCTTGGTCACCCCCTTTGCTGAAAGGACTCCTGCAAATAAAGATACCTGTTCCTTTAACTGGGAATAGGTGTATTTTTTAATGGTATCTGTGACAGGACTGTCATAGATAATGGCGGTCTGATCACCCAAACCCTTTTCAACATGATAATCCACTGCATTATAGCAGGTATTGGTCTGGGCCCCGGCAAACCATTGATAAAAAGGTTTATTTGAATCATCCAGAACTTTGTCCCATTGTTTATACCAGAAACAATCTTCTGCAATGGGTCCCCAGAAACCTTCTGGATCATTGATGGATTTTTCATAGGCTTCAGCATACAAATCGGACATAGGTTTCTCCTCTAATTAGAAAAACAAAATTATTGATGGGCCATAATTTATCCTGCTGGCGAAATTAGACCCATAAATAATTAAGGATCATGATTAATCTTGGACCATTTGTTTGATTTCTTCCACAACTTCCGGGTTGGCCAAGGTCATGACATTGCCCACGTCCCCTTTATTGGAAATGGCGCCCAGTACCCTACGCATGATTTTACCGGATCTTGTTTTGGGCATATCCGGAACCAGCCATACTTTTCTGGGTTTAGCGATTTTTCCGATCTGGTCGCAAATGGCATCGGAAATTTTCCGGGCAAGTGCTTCCGAGGGTTGAACTCCTGTTTTAAGGGCAATATAAAGATCGGGCTCTTTGCCCTTTATCTCGTGGGACACTGGAACTACTGCAGCCTCAGCCACTTCATCCACCACAAGGGAGGCAGATTCAATCTCTTTGGTGCCCAGTCTATGGCCGGACACATTGATGACATCATCAATTCTGCCCAGAATTCTGAAATATCCGTCTTCAGCCATGGTGGCGGCATCTCCTGCTAGGTAGGGCCAGTCTCTCCAGTCCTTGCTTTCCGGATTCCTGCAGATATCTGCAAAATAGGTTTTCACAAACCGGTCGCGATCACCCCAGATGGTCTGGAACATTCCAGGCCAGGGGTTCTGGATACAGATATTGCCGGCTATTCCTGTTTCAGTGATCTCCTGGCCCATGTCATCAAGGATAAATGGATGAATGCCTGGTACGCCGGGACCTGCACTGCCGGGTTTCATGGGTTTGAGCCCGGGAACTGTACTGCATAGAAATCCCCCGGTTTCCGTCTGCCACCATGTATCAACGATGATGGCTTCTTTCTTGCCAACGGCTGATTCATACCATTTCCATACTTCCGGTTCAATGGGCTCCCCCACCGTGGTCATGTGTTTGAAATGATAATTGTATTTGGCTGGCTCTTCAGGTCCCAGTTTTCGCAAGGCACGAATGGCTGTGGGTGCGGTATGGAAAATATTGACATCCAGCTCCTGGGCAATACGCCAGGACCGGCCTGCATCTGGATAGGTGGGTACTCCTTCGTAAATAACCGAAGACGCACATAGAGCCAAAGGACCATATACTATGAAAGAATGGCCGGTGATCCAGCCAATATCTGCCATGCACCAGTATACATCTTCCGGGTGGATATCCTGGATATATTTGGACATGGCTGTTACATAGGCCATATAGCCTCCGGTACCGTGCTGGCACCCCTTGGGTTTTCCAGTGGTCCCGCTTGTATACATTAAAAACAGAGGATCTTCAGACAGCATTTGTTCCGGTTCAATGCGGGCGCCATAATGATTTTTTAATTCCTCATTGACAAATACATCCCGTCCTTCAACCATGGGGGTCTCTGAGGAATTTTTTCCCGGATACCGCTGCCATACCAGAACCTTGTCCACGATCTGGCCCTGTTCGGCTGATAATTTTACCGCGTCATCAGCATGGATTTTATGATTGAGAAGTTTTCCTGCGCGATAATAGGCATCCATGGTAATCAACACCCTGGAATTGGAATCCACAACTCTGTCTGCACAGGCAGAGGCTGAAAATCCACCAAATACAACTGAATGTATCACTCCGAGCCTGGCACAGGCCAGCATGGTGATGGGAAGTTCGGCCGACATGGGCATGTGGATGGTGACTCTGTCTCCTCTTTTCAGGCCTGCAAAATTCTTCAGCAGGGATGCAAATTCATTGACCCTGACATAGAGTTCCTGAAAGGTGATATGGTCGACTCTTTCCTCTTCCAGCTCTGGAACAAAGTGGATGGCTGTTTTGTTTTTATTGTCCTTCAGATGGCGGTCAATACAATTGTAGCTGGCATTTATTTTACCGCCTTTAAACCATTTGAAGCAGGGTGCATCACTTGTATCCAGGACTTCATCCCAGTATTTGTACCATGTGAGCATCTCTGCAAATTCTGTGAAACAATCCGGGAAGTTGTCCAAACTGAACCGGTCAAAAATATCCGGATCTGTCAGATTGGCCTGGCCGATAAATTTTGATGAAGGATAATAATAGTCTTCTTCTTTCCAATGGACTGCAATCTGGGCTTCCGTGGTCTCGACGACTTCTTTTTTGCTCATTGGTCATCTCCTTTGGATTTTTCTGGTTAAATTAAAATTTTAAAAGATTTTAAGGTAACAAAATGTATCACCTCCTTTTTTTGCATGAATCTAATTTTGCATGAATTTAATATGCGTTGAATTGTAAAATATTTTTTTGTTAGTAACAATTTGAAAAATTTTTGCCCACGGAGAACCATCCTGCATTTGAAATCGGGATTTGAGATCAACCCAGAGGAATAAACTCACTGATTCAGGAAGAAAATAGTATTCAGTTAGTAAATTTGATTTTTTAATATTAACCAAATAGTAAGATCTTAAAAGTAAGTCAATAGAAAATTTTGTTTTGCTTATATTTTTTTTACAATTCGTCATCGGAGAATATTAAAAAATCATTGCAAGGGAAATAGGTTTACAGGTATACTGTCTGACGGAAAACTGAAGGGGAAAAATATACTTAAATAAAGGAAATTATAATGAAAAATCCCATTGATAATTATTGGAGCCTGAAACTTGAAGCCGTCAAAGAAAACCTGGAAAATAATAATTTTGATGCGTTTATAGCAGAGAATGCAGAGTCTGCCAAAGATATTGCCTTAAACCAGATTATTCCAGGACTGGATATTAAGAGTGTTTCCTGGGGCGGGTCCATGTCTTTTGTGAGCACAGGCCTTTTCCATGCCCTGAATGGCAATAAGGATCTTGAAGTGCTTAACACCTTTGACAAGAGTCTTACAATGGAGGAAATGCTTGAACTCCGCCGAAGATCCCTTATGGTGGATCTTTTTGTAACGGGAACCAATGCCATTACAGAATCAGGTCAGCTGGTCAACCTGGATATGATTGGTAACCGGGTGGCAGCCATCATGTGGGGACCTAAAAATGTTTTGTTGATTGTGGGAAGAAATAAAATCTGCAATGATCTTGAGGATGCCATGTTCAGGGTTAAAAATTATGCTGCACCGGTTAATACCATGAATCTGGACAAGAAAACTCCATGCCGGAAAACAGGGATCTGCCATGATTGTTCAAGCCCGGACAGAATATGTAATTATTGGACCATTACAGAGAAATCTTTTTCCAAGGGCCGAATTAAAATTATTCTTGTTAACGAAGACCTGGGGTTTTAATAAATGCAGAAAATAATCGTCTTCCAGCAGAATGGATCTGGAAAGAGCAAGGTTGAAGGTATCAATAAATATGGGGATAGAAAATTTACAATAAAAATCATTGATATTGAAGAAGATCTTCCGGAATTTATTGATGATTCATCTCCTTATCTGCCAGAAGCCATTGATGCAGATCTGGTATTGGATTTTTTAAAGCATGAGGATCTTTCCGAAGACCTGAGTCTCTTATGTGAAAAACTTGATATTCCCATGATAGCCTCAGGAAAAAAAATCACCTCGGGCAGGGCAATATGCCCTCCCACATGATGCACCCTTTCAGACCAGGATGGTCTGAAAGATTATGGCAGGATCTTTGGAGCCCCGGAAATTGATATTCGTCTTGATGGGGAAAATATTTCAGAGATCAAGGTTTTTAAGGGCGCTCCCTGTGGTGCCACCTGGGAGGCTGCCCAGAAGGTTAAAGATATGCCGGTCAAGGATGCATTGACCCGGTTCGGCCTGGAAGTTCAGTTTTTCTGTACAGCTGACCCGGCTGCCTGGGATCCTATTTCAGGAAAAAGCCCGATTCACATTGCAGACCATATTCATTCGGCGGCACTTAAAATCTGTTTAAAGAATAAAAATAAAGAGAATTCCAAGAAGGCCGAATAAAATTAATACAGGATGTCAAAGCTGTCAGAATCTGGATAAAAAATTCTGGATTCTGATTCAACATTATCAACCCTGGATGCGGGAGATCCTGTGCTGCACCACTCCAGCATCTTTTTAACTGAATTTTTTTTGCCCTGGAACAGGGCTTCAACAGAGCCATCCCCAAGGTTTTTAACATAACCAGTAAGTTTGAGAAGCCTTGCGGCCTTCTGGGTTTCAGCCCTGAAAAAAACTCCCTGGACCCGGCCAGTGATGATTACTTTGATACAGGAAATTTCAGACATTTTTCTTTCCTTTCTATCTTTCTGTTTTTAGTTTGTTTAAGGATGCTTTTTTTACTATATGGCTGCCGAATTTTTCCAGGATGGAATCCACGGCATTATCAACGGATTCCCATTGTCTTTTTCTTGTTTTTCCAGGGGAACAAAGCAATTCCATTTGAACAGGGGCATTTTTATCCCTTAGATGGGAAACGCCAACCCCCAGAAGTCGGATTTTTTTCTTTAATACCACTTTTTCATATAAGCAAAGTGCTTCATTGAAAATTTCTGTTGAGGAACTAATCCATGGATCAATTTTTTTGCTCCGGGTAATCTGACGGAAGTCTGAAAATTTTATTTTTATGGAAACATTGCCACAAACCATATTTTTTTTTCGCAGATCCCTGCCCACTCTCTGGGAAAGGGCCAGCAATATGTTTCTTGCAGTCTCAATATCTGAAATGTCTTCCAGCAGAGTGGTCTCGCTGGAAATAGATTTTCGGACATACTCAGTTTCAACAGGATTTTCATCGTTCCCCCGGGCAAGTTGATACAGCCGGCTGCCCATTTTTCCAAATTTTTTATTTAATAGGGAAAAATGGAATTTTCGAATATCTCCCAAAGTGGTAATTTTTAAAATTTTCATCTGCTTCATGGCTTGTTTGCCTACTCCTGGAACCTTGTGAATGGGCAGGCTGACAATGAAATCGTCCATTTCTTCTCTGGAAATTATGGTTATCCCGCCTGGCTTATCAAGGTCTGAAGCAATCTTAGCTAAAAATTTAACAGGGGCAATGCCAATGGAACAGGTCAGGGAAAGTTCCTGGGATATGGTGGATTTAATTTTTTTTGCAATTATATCTGGAGAACCAAATAATTTTTCACACCCTTTGATATCCAGATAGGCTTCATCTATTGAAACCTGTTCCATCAGAGGAGAAAAGCGGGCAAGGATCTGCATTATCCTTTTTGAAACATCTGCATATTTTTCCCTGTTCACAGGAACAATGATCAGCCGGGGATATTTTTTTTTTGCCTGGAAAACCGGCATGGCAGAATGAATTCCGAATTTTCTTGCTTCATAGCTGGCCGTGGTAACCACACTGCGGTTTGAATCTCCAGATACAATAACCGGTTTATTCCTGATTTCAGGGTTGTCCCTCTGCTCAACAGCGGCATAAAATGCATCCATGTCAACGTGGAGGATCATAAGATCTGGCCTCAGGTTTTGTTTTTTAAATCGATTTTCTGCATTTCAAGGACATATTTGTGAATTATTTCATACTCTTCAATTGTCAGGTTTTCAAAAATGCAGTGGCAGACGTCATTTTTTGTGATGTTTAAGATTCTGACCAGGGTTGGAAACCTGGGATCTCCATTGAAATTTGGAATGTCAAGAAAGAGATTTATCTTGTCTGCTTCATATTGTTTAAACCCATTATTTATAAAAGCCATGCCCCCGGCAGAGATATTAAGAATTTTAACGGGTTTTTGTTTAAAGACCATGGAAAGAGACCTATCCTCTGTAAAAACATAGCGAAAGGTTTCCCTCTGGTCGTTTGTATTCATGGGTTCAATGGATTCAACTTTTATTTTTTTTTTCCAGAACAAATTCTACCCTCCTGTTCCTGGCCTTGTTTTCATCTGTGGTATTGGGAACCAGGGGCATGATATCACCATAGCCGGTTGCTGTTAAACGCTGGGGCTTTATTCCCCTGGATATGAGATATTTTAATACAGTTGTTGCCCGTATGGCAGATAATTCCCAATTTGAGGGAAATGTTATAGTTGAAATGGGAATATTATCAGTATGACCTTTGATATTGATATTGTAGTCCAGAAAATCATTAAAAATTTGAATCATACGGTCAAAAACAGGCAGGGAATCAGGATTCAATACAGCAGAACCGGAGCTGAACAGAGCTTCACCAGATACAGTGATTATAACCTTCCCGTCTTTTAACTGGGTGGCGATGTTTTTGTCCTGGTCCAGTTGCCTGACAAACCGGTCAATGGCCTTAACCATTGTGGTTTCCCTTGATCTGAGACCTGTTATGTCTTCAATGGTGATTTTTCTGTCCAGGGCACCGGATTCATCAAAAATTTCCATTACTCCTATAAGTTCCTGGTTTTCTGTGAGCTGGATTCTAATGGACTCAACCCTTGACATGTATTTTTCCTTTTCAAAAAAAGCAAGGGAGTACAGCAGGACAAAAAAGACCAGCAAAAGAGTCATCAGATCAGCATAGGTTATCAGCCATGTGGCATCATCGTCATAGGTGATAAATGAGCTGTTATAGGATGTGTCTTTCATGGGTCAGGATTTAATATCCATTTTGTCAAACGGGGTACGAAGCCTGGAAGAAATAAAGCTGGATAGTTTTTCATAGATGATCATTGGGTTATTGTTGTTGATAATGGATATGGCGCCTTCCCTGATTATTTCAAGGTGAATGATCTCAATAACAGTCCTGGACCGGAGCTTGCCTGCAATGGGTAGAAAAAACAGGGTGGATAAAAGGGACCCGTAAAAAGTGGTCAGCAATGCCGTGGCCATGGCAGGACCGATATTGGCAGGGTCCTGGAGTTTGCTGAGCATCTGGACAAGACCGATCAAGGTTCCCAGCATTCCAAAGGCAGGTGCATATATCCCCATTTTTCGGAATACATCCTGCACAATAAAATGACGCATCTGAAGGGATTGAATCTCAGTGGTAAGGGCGGCCCGCATAACCTCTTCCGAGGATCCGTCTGCCAGAAGACCGCATGCTTTTTTTAAAAACAGAGATTTTGTCTTGATGCTGGATAGATGTAAAAGACCCTGGCGGCGGCTGATGCGGCTGAGGCGTATCATGGTGGCAACGGCTTCATTGGGGTCTTCCTTTTCCTTGGAAAAAACAAAGTAGGCTGCATTAAAGGCTGCAAATACATCCCGGAACTGGAAGGTGATTAATGTGGTGGCAATGGTCCCTCCAAAAACGATCATCAAACCGGGGATGTTGATGAAATTATAAAGTTCTCCCCCAAGAAAAATAGCAGAAATGATTAATGAAAGACCGGAAATAATACCAATGAAAGATGCAATATCCATTATAAGTCACTTTTGAAAAATTAAATTTACAAACACCAATGGGTTAATTGTTCTATGGCTTGTTTTGGCTCCATGCTATTATATTCCGTATCCCGGGTCAAGATTTTCCCTGTTCCCTCTTAAAAAATAATTATGCTAAAGGGTAATTTGACTTTATTCCAGATTTAATTACTTTCTGGAATGCCAAATATTATATGTTTCCGATGAAGATCCTTCTTTTGTGTTGACGTGCTTGATTGCATATTTTAGTATGTAGTTAAATACATTCTTAAACATGTAAAAATTAAGAGGTAACTATGACAGGATATACAAGAGACGAATTGATGAGTGCAAGTAAAGTTGTGCGAAATTTCAGCTCCATTCTTGACAGCATTAAAAATAAAGAAAAAGCTAAGATTGCTGTTATGAGAAAAAATAAACTGGAAGCAATAATATTATCCATAGATGAATATGAAAGAATTCATGAAATTATAGATCTTTTTGATCATCTTCAAATTTATAAAACAGTTGAACAAAGAAAAATTATTCCCTTGGAAGAGTATATTGATTTTGAACAAATTCTGGCAGATCAGGGTTTAAATTACGATGAAATATAAAATCCTTTTCCACCCCCAGGCAGCCAGGGAAGTGGAAAAACTTGATAATCGTGTAAAACTCCTGGTTTTTAAACAAATCAAAAAGCTGTCATTGACACCCGGCCTTGGCCATGAACTTGGAAACAAACAGGGTTTTGACTTATCAGGATACAGAAAAATTTATGCCGACAAGAAGAAATTAAGAATTATATACAAATTTGCTGATGAAACAATTTTTGTGCAGATTATTGCTGTGGGAAAACGAGAAAGCATGGAAGTATATAAAAAAGCTGCAAAGAGAAGAGAATAATTCCGCGATTGAATTGACCAAAATACCAAATGTGTTTCCTGTTTTTTGCTCATTCCGTTTGATTTTTTATTATCACATACCTTCTAATAGGAAAAATCAAGAGGAAAGTAACCTATTGCACTTCAAACTAAATCTGTGATAATTTATCATAAAGCTGCTTCTCTGGTTCAGTTATTTTTTTTGTTGTGATTAAAACTATAGTAACAGACCATTGACAGTCAAAGCTCCGGCAAGCATTGCAGGTTGTATGGATAGAAAGACTTGGCCGGGTGTTACCAAATCTTCAATTCTATGATGCCCTGTAAAATAATGGAGAATAAATGCGCATAATACAATGTTTTTACTTTGCAGCTGTTCTGGCTTTGATCTGCTGTTTTGGGTGCGACAGACCTGAAAACAAGGAATTTTCTGGAGCAGATCCTGCACCCCTGAACAAGGTTGAAAAAGAAGTCAGATCCTATGAGCCATTGCCGGATAACATCCATTGGCTGACCAATGAAACTGATCCTGTATTTTCTTCTCCCAGGGCACGGAAAGGCGGTACTCTTCATGCAGCCCTCATAAGTTTTCCCATGACCTTTCGCGTGGTTGGGCCTGATTCAAATGGATCATTTCGAAGTGCCATCCTGGATAATCAGCTTTCTTTGATTAATATCCATCCCAATTCCGGAAATATTATACCTGAACTTGCCAGTCACTGGGCTTTTGGGGATGATAAAAAAACCATGTATTTTAAACTTGATCCCCAGGCAAAATGGTCTGACGGAAATCCGGTCACAGCCTGGGATTATGTTTATACCCTGAAATTCATGCGGTCTGAGCACATTATTGCACCCTGGTACAATGATTATTATTCCAAAGAGATTGAATCTGTTGAGGTGTATGATGATTATACAATTGGGGTAAGAAGTACCAAGGCCGTACCGGATCTATATTTAAAACTGGGTATTTCTCCAATTCCTGAACACTATTTTAAAAAGCTGAACAATGAATTTATTCAGACCTATAACTGGGCCATTGTCCCAAATACCGGTGCATACCAGATCCATGAATTTAAAAAAGGAAGGTTTATCAAGTTTAAACGGAAACAGGACTGGTGGGCCAGGGACAAAAAATATTTTAAAAACCGGTTTAATGTGGATTATGTCCTTTACACGGTGATCAGGGATTTTAATCTCCAATGGGAGCATTTTAAAAAGGGCCGTATTGATGCCTTCGGCCTGACCCTGCCCAAGTACTGGCATGATAAAACCAAAACCCGGGTGTTTGAAAACGGATATGTAAACCGGATCTGGTTTTTTAATGACCTTCAAAGGCCTTCTCTTGGCATGTGGCTGAACCAGGATAAGGAAATTTTCAGGCAAAAGGAGTTGCGCCATGCATTTGCCCATGCAATGAACATTGAAAAAGTCATTGAAAAGGTGTTGAGAGGTGATTATTTCAGACTTTCCCAGGCTTTTTTCGGATATGGGAAATACACAGATTACACCATAATCCCAAGGAAATATGATATTGGAAAGGTGGAATCCATCATGGAAGGGAAGGGCTGGACCCGGGGAAACGATGGCATCTGGCAAAAAGATGGACAAAAATTTTCAGTCAAAGTAACCTACGGGTTTGATGAATATATGCCCCAGCTGGTTGTCCTTAAGGAAGATGCCCTGAAGGCCGGTATTGAACTTAGCTTGGAAAAGCTGGACTCCACAGCCATGTTCAAGAAATTCCTTGAAAAAAAACATGATGTGGCCTGGATGGGCTGGAGCACGAATCTAAGACCTTCCTACTGGCAGGGCTGGCATTCGGACAATGCCCATAAACCCCAGACCAATAATATTACCAATACAGATAATCCAGAACTGGATGCCTTGATTGACAAGTACAGGGCCAGCCTAGATGAACAGGAACGTATTGGTCTGTCCCTGGTGATCCAGAATAAAATCCATGAAATCGGTGCCTATGTACCCACTTTTATGGTGCCCTATGTTCGGACGGGATATTGGCGATGGCTTCAGCTGCCTGAATTCCACGGCACTAAAATGTCTGAAAGTCTTTTTGATCCCTTTTCTTCCAATGTGGGAGGGCTTTTCTGGATTGATACCACTATTCGTGAACAAACCCTTGAATCAATGAAAAAAGGGATAAAATTTGAACCAGGTGTTGTTATTGATGAACAGTTTAAAGTGAGAGCAAATGGTTAAAGTGAGAGCAAATGGATATAACAAAGCAAAATAATAAAACCACGGCAATTGATACAGGGATCAAATTGAATAAAAAAAAAATATTGGCAGTGGAAAACCTTGTGGTGGCATTTGATACTGATAAGGGAAGTGTCCATGCTGTGGATGACATAAGTTTCACCCTTGAGCAGGGCAGCATCCTTGGAATTGCCGGGGAATCCGGCTGTGGAAAAACAGTCACGGCCCTGAGCATGATGAGGTTGCTGCCCAAGCCTGTATCGCGAATAGTCAATGGGAAAATCTGGTTCAAGGATAGGAATATCCTTGAACTTTCCCTGGAAAAAATGTCGGGGGTCCGGGGGAAAAAAATCTCAATGATATTCCAGGAGCCCATGACTGCATTGAACCCGGTTCATGGCGTGGGCAGACAGTTGGTGGAAATTTATCAGCTTCATTTTCCCGGCATGGCCCTTGCAAAAATGAGGGAGTCTGCTATTCAAATGCTGGAAAAAGTAGGGATTCCAGATCCTGAACAGGTTATGAAAAAATATCCCCACCAGCTTTCCGGGGGTATGCGGCAGAGGGTTATGATTGCCATGGCCCTTGCCTGTGAACCTGATATTCTCATCGCAGATGAACCAACAACTGCACTGGATGTAACTGTCCAGGCACAGATTCTTGATCTGATCAGGAGCCTTCAATCCCAGACCCAAATGGCAGTCCTTCTTATCACCCATGATCTGGGAGTTATTGCTGAGAATTGTGATAAAGTGGTAGTAATGTATGCAGGTCGAATTGCCGAGACAGGGGATGTGGGTTCTTTATTTAAAAACCCTCTGCATCCCTATACAAAGGGCTTATTAACCTCTATTCCTTCCCGGGCGAAAATTGCGAAAAATATTTTGCCCACCATAAAGGGGAGCGTGCCTTCTCTGCTGAACATGCCAAAAGGATGTAGATTTGCAGATCGCTGCCCTCTGGCCGAGGCGATTTGCAGGCAGGTTAACCCTTTGGAACGGTGTTTGGGCCAATATCGGACAGTGGCCTGTCATCTGGTTGAGAACTAAATTTTTATAAAAAATGCCTTTTTTTTAAAATAATACTTGATTTTTAGATAAAAGCGAATAATATACAGAAAAAGCCTGTGGGAGAGGGGTTTTTCAGTTTCGTTCTTTTCAGTTTCGTTCTAAAGGATAGACCCATTTGTTGAAGTGGCAGAACCTGAGGTTTGAAACTACTATTATTTACTTAAAGCAAGGAGAAGGTCACAATGGCAAATGGGATAGTAAAATGGTTTAACGATTCAAAAGGTTATGGATTTATCGAGCAGGAAGACGGACCCGATGTTTTTGTTCACCATTCAGGCATAAATGCAACTGGTTTCAAATCCCTTAATGAAGGAGATAAGGTTACATTTGATGTTGAAGATGGACAGAAGGGGCCTGCTGCGGTTAACGTAAGTGTAGTATAGGTTTTTTTAAGAAGTATGTAAAAAAAGGTTTTTAGCACAAAATGTGTTAAAAACCTTTTTTATTAAAAACCAATTTTTCCAGTAATATTCCAGTAATACTATCGGATACCTGTGACCTTGATCTGTGATTTTTGATTTGTTAAAATCTTGAAATCCCAAAGGGTTTTATATTTATCTCAGGGGTTTTTCCATAAACCATATCGCAAACAGCTTTTCCTGTTCCTGTTGCAAGGGTCAACCCAAGCATGCCGTGACCCGTTGCGATGATGAGATTTTCCTGGGAAGGTGCATGGTCTATAATGGGCATGTCATCGTAGGTCATGGGCCTCAGGCTTGTCCATTCTTCCACAATTGGATGCCCCAGGGGATCCTTCATATACAGTGCTACACCGTCCAGAAGCTTTGACAGACGTTTGGGATTAAGGCTGGAGCTGTATCCTGAAAATTCCATGGTTCCCCCCAGCCTGTAGGCGCTTTTCCAGGGAGTCACTACCATGCTTTTTTCATAGAGCACACAGGGTATTTCAGGACATATCCCGGGCCGTTCCATGGTTATGCTGTATCCTTTTCCCGGCTGAACCGGCAGGTTCAGGCCAAGTTGCTGCATTATACTGGGAGTCCAGGCACCGGCAGCCATGATAAAGGCATCTGCCCCATACCTGCCTGTGACTGTGTTGACACTTTTGATTGTGTTTCCCTGGATTTCAAAATCAAGCATTTTGCAGTGTTCTTCGATGATAAGACCCCTGGCTGCTAAATATTTTCGCCAGGAATCCATGAGCAGTTCCGGTCTTAAATGCCAGTCAATTGTGCTATACCAGGCACCGGCAATATCCGGAGAAAGGGCAGGCTCCCTTTCCAGGGTCTGGCTTTTGTCCAGCTGGGTGGATTCCAGGTTATATTTTTCCAGGAATTCATTGGTGTTCCTGTGTGCATTAAATTTTTTAAAATCTTTAAATACAGTTAAAATTCCTTTTTTTTCAAAATCACAATCCATATTTTCCAGGGTCAGGAGTTTTTCAAATAGTTCCATGGAGTAATTCAGTATTTCATATTTGTCTCTGGCCGCCTGATTCATATGACTGGAATTGCATTTTCCTGCATATTTAATAAGCCAGGTTATCAGGTTTATATCCAGGGTCGGTTTGATGTAAAGGGGGGAATTGCCGCAAAGGGTCCGGTAAATTTCATGGCTGACTGCCCCGGGAGAACTCAGGGGAATTACGTCTGAAAAATACAGCAGACCACAGTTGCCATGGGAGGCTCCGTCACCGATTCCATCTTTTTCAATGATTCTGACCCTGGCTCCCCTTTCAATGAGATAATGGGCACAGGCAAGGCCGATTACACCTCCGCCTATAATCAAAACTTTTTTTTTTGATTCCATATAAAAAACATCCTTCAATAAGATAAAGACCGGGTGCTAAAAAAATAAAAGCCACCTTATGATTGTTTTTTGCAGAATTCAATGGAAAAATGCAGGTGATTATAATTCCTATAATATAGGAATTTGCATTTAGCCATTAGCCTTTAGCTAACAGCCAACAGCCAACAGCTAATAGCTCGCGCGATAGCGCGCTAATTTATCCCTTATCCAG
>JAOZST010000253.1:0-4244 GCA_029939535.1 Desulfobacteraceae bacterium
TATACATCTAAGCAGGGATAAGGGCACCCGATTTAATATCAAATTTAAGCTCAAAGATATCGAATAAAAGGTTTTAAAAATGACAAAAGCAACTATCATGATTGTTGAAGATGAAGCCATTACCGCAAAAGCGCTGCAGATAAGCATTGAGAGTATGGGTTGTATGGTCACATCAGTTGTAAAAACAGGTGAACATGCTATAAAGAATGCTGACAAAGACCGCCCGGACCTCATACTTATGGATATTCACATAGAAGGACAAATGGATGGCATAGAGGCTGCCGGAATTATCCGATCCCGTTTTGACATACCTTCTGTTTTTCTTACAGCATATGCAGATCAAAAAGACCTTGATCGAGCAAAGTTAGTGATGCCGTTTGGATATATCATCAAGCCTTTTCAGGATAAAGACCTTAAAGTCACCATTGATATGGGACTCTATGCTGCCAGGATAAACAGTAAACGTATAAAAGCGGAAAAAGCACTACAAAAATCTTATGACACCCTGGAAAAACGTGTGGAGGAGCGTACTGCAGAACTTGTTTTATCTAACAAACAATTAAAGCATGAGATAGACATCCGTGCGCAGGTAGAAAAAAAGTTGCTGGCAAGTGAAAAAAAATTTTTTAAAATTTTTAAACTGAGTCCTGTTGGAATAATTATTACCAGGACAGAAGATGGTAAAGTCATTGATGTGAATGAGAGTGCTGTGCAGATTACCGGCTATACATTTCAGGAAGCCATTGGTCGCACTTCAACAGACATCGGGTTTTGGAAAAACCCGGGAGACCGGGAAATAGTGGTGCAGAAATTCAAAAAAAAAGGGCGTATCAGGAATATTGAGTTTGAGTTTGAAAACAAATCAGGCCAGACTCGTTTTGGATTATTTTCAGTGGAGGCGATCGACCTTGATAAAGTTCCCTGCATGATAACAACTATACTTGATATCACAGAAGCCGTGGCCCTGGAGAAGTCGCTGAAAAAGCGTTACAAAGAAATGCACTTCCTCAATAATTTTATTCACCAGGTAGCCACCAGCCTCTCTTTTAATAATGTGGTGACATCTTCTATTGACGGAATTAATGAAATTATTCAACCGGACCTGGCTGTGATCTTTATTCACAAGGATGGCAAGCTATCCCCGGTAAAATATACTTCAGACAATCAAGAATTTTTCAACAATATACCGGTACACAACGTGGGAGAATGCCTTTGCGGGATGGCTGTCAGCAATGGCAAACCGCAGTATTCCATTGATATTAACGACGATATCCGATGTACAAGACAAGAATGTAAAAAAGCCGGGTTTCATTCCTTTGCAGCTTTGCCTTTGTTTTCTAAAGGAAATATTATTGGCATACTGGGATTGGCCTCTATCAAGGAGCGTGATTTCAAAAAAGACTCTCTATTTATAGAGCTTTTGGCGAACGAGATAGCCGTTGGCATTCAAAATTCCCTCTTGTATCAGGATATAGCCATTCATGAGGAACGGTTCCGTATTGCAGCCGAAAGTGCCAGTGATCTGATCTACGAATGGGATATTGAAACAGATCATTTAAAATGGTTTGGGGATATTAACGAGACACTGGGACTGGACCCGGATGAGTTTGAAAATACCCTTGAGGCTTATCGCCAATTGATCCATCCCGATGATATAGACAAATTTGATAAAGAGACAAAAAAACAGCAGAAAAACAAAGAAGTTTTTTGTATCAATTATAGAACCCGAAAAAAGGACGGCGGGTATCTTTTTTGGGAAAATCGGGGCAGATCTACATATAATGATGCCGGTAAAGCGGAGAAGGTGATTGGGGTTTGTTCCGATATTACAGAAAAAACAATGGCGGAGAAAGCGTTAAAGAAAAGTAAACACCTGCTTCAGGCAGTCTTTGACGGAATTTCAGATCCTCTGATCATGCTTGCAAAGGATGCGACCATTTTGAAAATGAACAAAGCTGCCCGGTCATACTATGGTGTTGAATTTAAGGATGCCATAAA
Organism: Desulfobacteraceae bacterium; assembly: GCA_029939535.1. Classification (GTDB taxonomy): domain Bacteria; phylum Desulfobacterota; class Desulfobacteria; order Desulfobacterales; family Desulfobacteraceae; genus NBML01. Next base: position 1,999 of record JAOZST010000253.1, read on the forward strand.
CTCAAAATGCTACGAAGTATTTAAAGATGGATATACCCCTTGTGAAGACTGCAGAGTGCCTTCTATTATTCCTGAAAACAAAGCGGTAATTTTTGAGCGGAAAGGATTTATGGACCCGGAAAGGGATGAACAAGTCCTGACATACCCTGTTATTAAATCATCCGTTGAATCCGGAACCATTATCCGGATCAGTGATATCACTGAAGAAAAGCAGGCACGGGTATTATTGGCCCGTGCAGACCGTCTGTCATCTCTTGGACAGCTTTCCGGAGGGATCGCCCATGAAATCAGAAATCCATTGGGCGGTATAAAATTGTTCCTGGATGTTTTAAGTGATGAAGACACGTATAACCGCACAGAAACCGAGATAGAGATTTTTGATGAAATCAATGCAAATATTAATAAAATAGATGGTATCATAAAAAGGGTCCTGGCCTTTGCCAAACCCGGTGAAACACAAATGGAAAGTGTGGATATAAATGAGATAATTAATGAAAGCCTTAAACTTTTCACCACTAAATTACGCAACGCAAATATTAATTCAAAGCTTTCTTTAGACAAATCCATATCCACTGTAAAAGGTGATTTTATTGGTCTTCAGCAGGTTATCACCAATCTGGTTTTAAATGCAATCGAGGCGATGGATAACGGCGGTACTCTCAGCATCAAAACATGTGGCAGGAAATCCTCTTTACAAAAAGAACGCAGGGTAATAGCAATAACAATAAAAGATACAGGGGTAGGTATTAAGCAAAATGAACAAGAAAATATTTTTAATCCTTTTTTTACTACAAAACCCACCGGTACCGGCCTTGGACTGGCAATATCCCATCAGATTGTGGGACGGCATGGTGGAATGCTTTCATTTAAGAGTAAGCCTGGTAAAGGTACAACTTTTTCTATTGAACTGCCGGATATAAAGGGGATATGAAAATGTCACAAACCGTTCTTATCGTAGATGATGAAAGAAGTATGCGCAAGGGATTAACATTGACCCTGAAAAATAAATATCATGTCTTAACAGCAAAGAGTGGAAAAGAAGCCCTGGAACTCTTCCAGAAAGAAAGACCGGACGTAATTCTCCTTGACATAGGGCTTCCTGATATAAGCGGGATAGACGTGCTGAGACAAATAAAAACACAAGAAAATGATACAATGGTCATTATGGTTACCGCAGTGGAGGAGGTTAAATCTGTTGTGGAAGCTATAAAAATAGGCGCTTATGATTATCTGGTCAAACCCGTCGGGAGGAATGAAATCCTATTGACCGTTAAAAATGCCATTGAAAAAAAACAGCTCAAAGAGCAAATTAGGGCCATTCAGAATCCCATGATTGAGAAATATAAATTTGATTTTATCGGTAAAGATGAAAAAATTCAAAAAATCATAAAAACCGCACAAAAGATTTCAAAGAGCCCGGACACACCGGTCCTTATTATTGGTGAAAGCGGTGCCGGCAAAAGTATGCTGGCAAAGGCCATCCACTACAGCGGAAGTAAGACGCCGGGACCTTTTGTAATTGTCAATTGTGGTGCTATTTCAAAAGATCTGGTTGAAAGTGAACTGTTCGGTTATGAGGGGGGAGCCTTTACCGGGGCACGGGCAAAGGGGAAAAAGGGCCGGTTTGAAGAAGCTGCCGGAGGCACTCTCCTGTTGGATGAAATCGGTGCGATGCCGATGCCGGCCCAGGCAAAACTGCTTCACGTTCTGGAGGACAGGATTTTTTTCAGGGTTGGCGGAACAAAACCGATTCCCCTTCTGGCAAGGGTTATTTCAGCGACCAACACTGATATTGAAAAAGCAATCATTGACGGACAATTCAGAAAAGATCTTTTCTATCGTATTAATGTTGTCATGTTAGAAGTCCCGCCTCTGCACGAACGTCTTGCCGATATTATTCCCCTGACAAAACATTTCATGACCCTGTACAATAGCAAATTCAATAAAAAATTTTCATCTATAGCAGCTGAAACAGAATATATTCTTCAACAATACAGCTGGCCGGGAAGCGTCAGGGAACTTAAGAACAGTATTGAGCGGATCATCCTTTTAGAGGAGGGGAATACTCTTTTACCAGAGCATCTTCCTTTTTCAATTAAAGTAAATGATATCAAAGGAGAAAAGGACAGCTTTAATTTTGAAGGTGCAAGAGAACTCTATCATAAAAGAGCCAGAATGATGATAGACAATGCGCTGAGTAAGACAGACAATAATATACAAAAAGCTGCCGGACTTTTACATTTGCC
>JAOZST010000254.1:0-4239 GCA_029939535.1 Desulfobacteraceae bacterium
ATGCCCAGAACTATGTGGCTGAGTTTGAGCTTCATGATTATCCCATTACAGATGAGCAGATTCTTTCACGGGGTCCCAAGGCCTGGGATGATATGCTCAATACCATCAATATCTGTAAATTCAATATTGGTTCCGGTGCCCTGGGTATTGTGACCCATTCCTTGTACGAATCCTTGAATCATGCTTCACAGCGTACTCTTTATGGTAAAAAAGTGACTGAATTCACCCATGTCAAAAAACTTTTCCTGGAATCCTATTGCCGTCTTGCTGCCATGAAATTGTTTGGTCTCCGGGCAACTGATTACATGAGATGTTCATCAAAAGACGATAAACGCTACCTTCTTTATAATCCGATCATGAAGATGAAAGTTGCGATCCAGGGAGAAATCGTCCATGACATGCTATGGGATATCATCGCAGCAAAGGGATTTGAAAAGGACAACTATTTCAGCCAGGCTGTGGTTGATTTAAGGGGTTTTCCCAAACTTGAAGGAACCAGACATGTGAATATGGCCCTTATTGTCAAACTCATCGCCAGCTATATGTTCAATCCCGGCGAGTTTCAGGAAATCCCAAAAATGAATGGTCCTGAAAATGACGACTATCTTTTCCAACAGGGTCCTACAAGAGGATATGCGAAAATTCAATTCCATGATTTCCGAAAAGCCTATGCTTCAATAAATTTACCCAATATCGAAATCTTCAAAGAACAGATCAAAGCTTATGAAGAATTTTTGATTGTTTCAGGGATGGAATTAAAAGATCAGATGATGAACGATTTTGACTATCTTCTGTGTGTGGGAGAACTTTTTACCCTTGTTGCATACGGACAGCTCATTATCGAGAGTGCGGCAATAGAAAACATCGATGATGATCTGCTGGATCAAATTTTTAATTTCATGATCAGGGACTTTGCACAATTCGGCCTTGAACTTTATGGAAAAGGACTGTCCACAAAACCACAGCAGGATGCATGTCTGAAGATGATCAAAAGGCCTGTTGCAGATGATGAAAAGTTTGAAAGAGTGTTAAAAGAGCATGTATATTCATTGATTGGTGCCTATGAAATGAACCCCTGATAAAATCAAACCGATAAAGCGCGTAAGCGTTAAAATATTTGTGGGTTTCGGGAACATTACTATCATGGTAAAGGATAAGGGCTTTTTCTGTTTTCCTGAAGTGGAGGTGTCCATTTGGTTCAATTAGGCAAACGCCTTAACTATAATTTTGCTTTCATGCTGTAATGCCTGCCACAAATCATACTGGCTCTGCTGAATCAGCCAGCTTTCAGCACTACCCCCAAAAGCCTTTGACAGACGGATGGCCATTTCCGGAGAAATGCCGAACCGACCGTTTAATAGGGCAGATAAAGTTTTACGTGATACACCAAGGCCCTTGGCCGCATCTGTTACCGTTAAGTCTAACGGCTCAAGGCAAAGCTCTTTTATTATTTCTCCCGGGTGGGGTGGGTTATGCATAACCATTATTTTACTCCCTAATGATAATCGTTATAATCTATATCAACAGCGTTGTTATTTTCAAATCGAAAGCATATACGCCAATTACCTGAAACATTAACAGCCCAAAACCCTTTTAAATTCCCTTTTAGCGGATGAAGTCTAAGGCCTGGCAGGTTCATGTCTTCAGGGCTCTGACTGGCATCCAATCTTGCAAGAATTATCCGCAACCGTTTTGCATGCTCAGGATTGACACCCTTTAGGCTGCCAGTTTCATATAATTGCATAAGCCCTTTGTGACTGAAATTTTTAATCATAATAAATTGTAACCCGGCTATGGTCAGGTGTCAAGAAAATATCTATCAGATCAGACCACCAGATCAATTTCTGGTATGGCACTATTTACTTCTTTTTTCGATAAACCCGGTAGCAAGAGGAACCACTAAAAAACACAGGACAAAACCCAGGACTCCTGACCATCCGATTTCCGGCAAATGGGCCTAGAAAAACGCCCAGAGCATAAACAAATTTAGGTAAAAGTAATCATCTCTGTTGAAAAATGAAATGGAGAATCAGCAAGGCGGTAGGGCAGAAAATTAAAGATCGGCTGGAACATTAATAACCCTGAAGCTCCGCATGCAAATAGCAATAACAAATCTTTGCGCAACAAAAAAGAGAAGAATCCATCATTTGTTTTTCCCTCTGTTTTTTTGGTGAACTGGGTGCGTGGCAGCACGAAATATGCAAACAACATGGTGCAAATGATTAAGGTTGAAGCAGAAATAAGAGTATACCGCCAATGGAAAGGTGGATGAATCCAGCCACCAAGCAAGCGGCCTCCAAGTCCCCCAAGCACTGTAGCAGAAATATAGGAACCCATAACTACATTCAGTTTTTTCCCGGGAAGCGTTTTGGATAACCAGGCTGCCAGGCTGGTGGTCAACGCTGGAATAAATATTCCTTGAAACATCCGTGCTGCCAATAAAATTTTAAAATCATGGGTAAAGGATGCGACCAGACCACCACCAGCCACGCACAGGCCACCTAAAAGGATAATAGGAAGAATCCTTGCGAGACGGTGAAATAATTATATCCATATTAACCGTTTTCTAAATACATAGCCCCTACTTCAAAACCTTCTTCGGGAGTACCTTCGAAAGAACCATTATCAAATACACATGGATCGTATTTCATCTTGCTATAAGAAAAATAAGCAGCACTCCACCTATCTTCAGTAAAATGACGCAACCTGCAAAGTTTCATGGGCGTGTTGCGGCGTCTTTCAATATATTCGTCCCGCGATTCTGGAAAATCAGGTGGAGGAAAATCATCTGGTACATATGGTTCAGTATATGCATCTATATAACAAAATTGATTGCGAAAACGTATATCAAGACTTGTAAATTTACCAGCGTAATGCTTCTGGGCATAAGTCAAGATTCTTTTTTCAGTACTTTCTTTAGTCCTCTTCGGAATTTTAACTCCGCCGGAATGTGGATCATAAACCCATGGCATTGATTTTCTCCTTGCGCATGTTTGAAACTGTCGGTTTCATGTGAAATGTCTGGTTAATAAATCTACTCATTATCTATAGGTTTCTTTATATACTTTATCAACGGTCTGTTTCATCTGATTTGATTTCTTTCATTCCCTGTTCAGTGATAAGATATTTCTGTTTCCATTATGATAATCAATATCGAATTTTAAAAAAATAGTGTGTAAGTCATAAATCTATTATATACTATGCCATTTATAAAAAAGAGTAAACTAAAAACGCAAAAAGCCCTGACCATATTTTCTATGATCAGGGCTTTGCAAGAATAACCTGGCGGCGTTCTACTCTACCACACAGTCTCCCATGCAGTACCATCGACGCTAAAGACCAAAACATATAATCAGGCCTTCCGTGTTCGAGATGGGTACGGGTGTGTCCTCTTTGCCATTGGCACCAGATTAAATCGTTGGACCCGAAACTTTATGCTTTAATTTGTTATTTTTTTAAGAACATATAGACTAACAGGGATAGTCCGGGGTAGTCATTCTTCAGAAAAACAGAGCTTGTTCTGTAAATAGCCCCCTCTAAAAAACATTGTCAATCTGGAAAAATCAGGTCATGAAAAAAACTAAATTTGAAGTTTTACCTGGTTTGAAATCGCCACGGATCACCTTTGACGTTTGGACTATATCACCTCAAAAAACAATATTTTTCAGCTATTTGTAATTAATCGTTGATTTCAATGCGTATGGTGTGTATAAAATAATCATGAACAGCAGGCAGATTATAAAAGAGCTCAAAAAAGCAGAATTTGTATTGGTTAAAGTATCTGGCGATCATCACAAATTCAAGCATGGAAATGGCAAGATAGTGATTGTTCCCCATCCCCAAAAAGATCTGCCTATTGGGACAGCCAGGAATATTTATAAAATGGCAGGATTAAAATGGAGAAAATAAAATGAAATATCCGGTTATTATTCATAAGGACGAGGACACCGGGTACGGGGTGACTATTCCTGATATACCAGGATGCTTTGCCTATGGTGATACCCAGGAGGAAGCTATTCTCAATATACAAGAAACGGTAGAATTATATTATCACGGAGAAGACGTATCTGAACCCCCAGCACCCTCTCAAATGGAAGACCTTTTAAATTCTGATCTGTATACCAGAGACAGCTTTTTGTATCTTGCTGATATTGATTTTGCTTTCATAGCCCCCAAGACCCAGAGGGTCAATATCACGGTGCCTGAGTATAAACTTGTCAGGATTGACCGGGCTGCAAA
>JAOZST010000255.1:0-4185 GCA_029939535.1 Desulfobacteraceae bacterium
TTGAAAAAATATAAGATTCTGTCTATACTCTGGCCTATGAAATTGAGAGTCATCATTCTAATTCTTGCCTTATTTGCATTTCTCTCTGCCTCCACAGGGGGATGGCTCTATTATTTTTCCTATAGGGAGGCTGCATTTCAGAAGACAGAATCCACTGCCCATTCCCGGTTAAAACTGTTGACAGGTCAATTATCCACCCTTCTTTCAGAACATATAAAACCGGTAAAAACACTTTCCGGTATCCAGGAATTGAGAAAATCCCTTGAAAATACAACTCTGGAAACTATTTTTCAGGCCAATCAGATACTGGATCACTTTACCCGGTCCCTGGACATAGATGTCAGTTATCTTTTGGATAAAAACGGGGTCACCCTGTGTTCCAGCAACAGAAATGCCCATGACAGCTTTGTGGGAAAGGATTTTTCCTTCAGGCCCTATTACAAGGATGCCATAAAGGGCAACCCGGCCACCTATCTGGCCCTGGGAACAACCTCCAGAAAACGGGGGGTCTATTACAGCCATCCAGTTTTTGGCAGTTCCGGAGAGAAGATTCTTGGGGTGGCTGTAATCAAATCCTCCGTGGAATTTCTGGAAACAAACCTATTTCCAGAATCCAAAGACATCCTTTTATTTGTTAACCCCAATGGACTTATTTTTATCTCCAACAAACCCTCACTCCGGTTCAAACTCCTCTGGGAATTGAATGAAGAAAAAATAAATATTATTGCGAATTCCCGACAATTCGGCAACGGTCCCTGGGACTGGACAGGATTTAAAGAAAAAGAACCCGGATATGTCCTGGACAATAAAGGGACAGAATATCTGTATTCAGGACTTGAGGTCTCCAATTACCCGGATTGGAAAATCCTCTATCTGAGAAACCAGAAGGAGATTGAAAAACAGGTATCCGAACCATTTGTCAGGATTATCGGACCTGTGGTGGTTTTTATCTCTATTCTGGCAGGACTTCTAGTCTTTATCCTTTACCAGCTTGCAGTCAGGGAGATTGCCCGGCGGAAACAGGCGGAAAAAAAACTCCGCCTGAGCGAAGAGCGCTACCGGGGTATCTACCATAAAACCCCGGTTATGCTCCATTCCATTGATACCCAGGGTAGAATCATACGTGTATCAGACCATTGGGTGGAGGTAATGGGATATAAACGGGAGGAGGTCATTGGCCAGTATCTTACCTATTTTTTCACGGAAGAATCAAGAAAACGCGCTGTCAATGATATCTTTCCTCAATTTTTCATCTCCGGCGTATGCAAGGATGTTCCCTATACCTATATCAAAAAGGACAGGAAAAAAATGGATATCCTGCTCTCCGGTTATGGAGTAAGGAATGAAGAAGGAAAAATTATCCGTTCCCTTGCCGTGAGCGTGGATGTTACAGAAAAAAATCTATCCCAGAAAGATCTGCAAATTGCCAAGGAAAAACTGTCTCAGTACTCCATGAACCTGGAAAACCAGGTTAAAAAACGGACTGCCCAGCTTGAAAAGGCCCAGACCAATCTAAAAAATCTGTCCAAAAACATCATTGCTTCCCAGGAAAGGGAAAAAGAACTCATGGCAAGGGAACTTCATGATCATCTAGGCCAGGTTCTGACAGCCCTTCGTATTGATACTGTCTGGGTTGAAAAATATTTAAAAGGAATAGATGATCAGGCCCGGCACCGGGCAGGAAAAATGAGCGCCCTTATTGATAACACTATTGAAGATGTCAGGGACATGGCCTATCGTCTGAGGCCTAGAATTTTGGATGACCTTGGGTTAACTGATGCCCTAGAATCCCTTGTGTCGGATTTTGAAAAGAGGTCCAATATTTCCTGCATATTCCAGCATGACAATATTCCTGAAATTGATAACACCCTTGCCACTGCCCTCTACAGAATTGGACAGGAAGCTGTAACCAACTCTTTGCGCCATTCCAGGGCCAGCACAATCCTGGTTGAGTTGAGAAATAGACAGGACGGATTTGAACTGATCATTAAAGATAATGGATGCGGATTTGATACCCTAAATACAACGAGCGGTAACGGTTTTGGCCTTGAAAGCATGAAGGAACGGGCAAACCTTGTTGGAGGGGAATTGAATATTTCAGCATCCTTGACCAGGGGAACAAAAATCTCCTGCAAAATAAAGGACAAACCATGATCAAGGTATTGCTTGCTGACGACCATAGCATTGTCAGGGAGGGACTGAGAAAAGTACTGGAGGACAGTAATGAAATCAAGGTCATTGCTGAAGCTGCGGACGGAGAAACAGCCTTTGATAAAGCCATGGCCAATAAGCCGGATGTGGCTGTGATTGATATCTCCATGCCTGGAATGGACGGCCTTGAGGTGGTGACCCGTATGACCAGCTACTGTCCCGAAATTCCAGTGCTTATCCTTACCATGCATGACGAGGAACAATATGTTATCCGGGCAATTGAGGCCGGAGCCATGGGTTATGTGACCAAACAGTCTGCACCTGAACAATTGGTGGAAGCCGTTAGAAAAATCAATGCCGGAGGACGGTATCTCACGGAAAAAGCCAGCGAAGCTCTGGCCCTAAGGATTATCCGGGGCAATACAAATAAAAGCCTGACAGAATCATTATCCATGCGGGAACTGCAAGTTTTGCGAAAACTGGCCATGGGCAATACCAATCGTGAAATTGCCACTTCCTATAATATCAGTGTAAAAACCGTTGATACATACAGGGCAAGAATATTGAAAAAGCTTAACCTCAGGAATAATACAGAATTATCAAGGTATGCAATTCAAAACAAATTGGTGGAATTATAATTCCCCGGAATTGGATACTGAAACCGGATAATGATGGGACATACTCCGGTGATTGAGTCTTTCAAAATTTAAAAATATCTTATTCAGAGTAGCTATGCACTGCTCCATCTCTTCCCGGCTGACCCCCTGTTCAGCTTCCTCAAGCATCTCCTCCACAAGGGCTATTAGTTCTTTTCGAAACTCCTTGGCCTTATTGGTCAGGTATACCAGTTTGCTCCTTTTATCGGACCTGTCAGGTATCCTCAGCACAATATTCTTTTTTTCAAGAACGTTTAAAAGCCTTGTCATTGCAGCCTTGTCCTTGACTGCGATATTGGAAAGTTCCTGCTGTGTCTGGCCGTCCCTGCGATATAGATGAATGAGAACACTCCATTGCTCATAGCTGACATCCAAACCTGCATCAGCAAATTTTTTTGTCAGCCGCTTAATAAGAGCCCTTGAGGTTCTGCCCACCAGATATCCAATGGAAGAGTCAATAACTCGATCAAATTTATCCATATTCTTTTCTTTAAATTCCCAGGTTTTATATTCCAGTCAGACCATCAGCAATCAATCTTTACAATCCCTTATTATCTAACCATATTAATTAGTTTACGACAATATGGTATAAAAACGTTGATTGTGCAACTAAATCTTTAAAATAAATCACCCCTGGCGATTATAGTTCGCCAGGGGTGATCAATGGTGATTGGTTTTTTGTAAAACCTTGGTACCTAAAAAATTTTACTAGGCTGTTTTTTTACCAAATATCGCCTTTAAATAGTTTATCCAGATACCGCTTAAAAACCAGGAATAGGCCCAGGTTCCGAACAATATAGCTACAAAAGCCTTGATGATATCTGTGGAACTACCGTCCAGGGAGAACCCGGGAACAAATCCAAAAAGAATAGGCCCCAGATAGAGGAACTTGGCAAACTTGAAGGAGGTAAAAGCTGTTTTCCACATGTTGGCCTTGGCAATGGTTGCCCCTGCAAAGGCTGCTATGCATACCGGCGGTGTTATATTGGAATCCTGGGACAACCAGTAAACAATCATATGGGCAGCTATTTCATTGACCCCCAGATGGGTCAGGGCGGGCACGGCAACAACGGCAGTGATCAGGTAGGCAGCAGTAACCGGAACACCCATACCCAGAACCAGGGATGCCAGAGCCACCAGAAGAATGGTTAATAGCAGGGAACCTCCGGCAAGCTCAATCACGATATCGGCAAAGGTCAATACAAGACCTGAAAAGGTCAAAACGCCTATGATAATACCGATGATCCCTACTGTGGCACCGATCTTCAAACTATTTTCAGTGCCTTCCCTGGATGCCTGAATAAATCTTTTGGGTCCAATCCGGGTATCTTTTCTTATCCAGGAAATGACGATACAGGATACAAGGCCAATAATAGCT
>JAOZST010000256.1:0-4175 GCA_029939535.1 Desulfobacteraceae bacterium
AAAAATCGTCGTAAAAAGTCCTGGTTTTGAAAAAAAAAACAAACTGCTGCAAGGGGCAGGGCAAGATGGTCTATGCTCCATTCCGGATAAAACAACTTACTAATTTTAACACCAATATAAATAGCAATACATGACAGAGTCGCAAAACAGGCCTGCTGAATCATGATGGCGCCATAATAGTAAGATTTTGAGTTCTTTGTCTGTTTTGGACCGATGGACATCATTGGCACAGTGATCATTGCCATCTGTATGCTGTTTATAAAAAGCACGGCCATCCAGGTAAGGGTAAATCGTCCAAACTCTTCAACGCCAAGAAATCTGGCAAAAAGGATGCCAGTTAAAAAATTTGTACCACTGACCATTGCCTGGTCAAGTAATGCCAGATTAACATGGTTATATTTTTTGAAATATTTAAACGCACTTCTCACTGGATACCTTTTATATCCATTTGTTTTTCCTTATCCCCTGAGGTTTGGTGTTCTTGAAAAAATGTGTAGGTATTTGCTATGCCGTCTTTTAATCCAATGTTTGGAAACCAGTTCAGGCGGTTGATTTTAGAAACATCCAATTGTTTTAGAGGTGTCCCATCCGGTTTGGATGAATCAAAAACAATATCACCCTCAAAACCGACGATTGATTGGATGAGCCCGGCAAGCTCCTGAATACTGATATCTTTTCCCGTGCCTATATTCAGCAGGGGTTTGCTGATATAATCATTTGTGGAAAATTCATGCTCCATTATAAAACAGCAGGCATCTGCAAGGTCATTCACGTGAAGGAATTCTCTTTGGGGTGTTCCTGTCCCCCAGACAATAACAGTTTCATCTTTGTTAATCTTTGCTTCATGGAATTTCCGGATCAGGGCCGGGAGAACATGGGATGTTTCAAGATCAAAATTATCATTGGGACCGTAAAGGTTTGTGGGCATGACCGGAATAAATTTTGTCCCGTATTGATGGTTATAGGACCAGCACATCTCAATTCCTGCTATTTTTGCTAAAGCATAAGGTGAGTTGGTAGGTTCCAGGGGCCCTGTCATTAGATAATCTTCTTTCATTGGCTGGGGGCAGTGTTTGGGATAGATGCAGGAAGAGCCCAGGAAGATCAGCTTTTTTACATTGAAAATAAACGACTGGTGGATGATATTGGCCTGGATCATCAGATTCTGGTAGATAAAATCGGCAGGAAAGGTGCTGTTGGCTAAAATCCCACCTACTTTTGCTGCGGCTAAAAACACATAGTCTGGTCTGTTTTTTTCAAACCAGGTGGCTACGGACTGGGTGTTTAAGAGTTCCAGTTCAGCATGGGAGGGTGTTAGCAGATTGGTATAGCCTTTTTGGGTAAGATGGCGTATCAGGGCTGAACCGACAAGGCCCTTGGAGCCTGCAATAAATATTTTAGCGTCTTTTTCCATAATGATTCATTATACTCAAAGGTGTTATAGGCGTGAGTCTGGCAGAAGTTGCGGGAGTCTATGATACAATTTACACAATCAATCGGACCTTTCCATATAATATGTTGGATTTCTATGCTGATGGGCAATACATGCAATAAGAATGTTTTGTTCATCAAGCACATACAGTATTAAATACGGAAATCTTTTAATATTGATTCTTCTTGTATTGGCACCGATTTTTTTCCAGGTATCAGGTTTTTGAGAAATATAACCGATCGTATCCAGAAAGGATGTGTAAAATTGTTCGCCTAAGCCCGTTAATTGGTCATTATAATAATCAATTGCCTCATCCAATTCTTTATCAGCAGGCGGGATTAAGATGATTTTCATTTTTCGAAGTTTGAACGTAGTTGTTCAAGAGGTATCCCTTTTATTCGTCCTTCTTTATAAGCTTTATATCTTTTTTCAGATTCGAGCACCCACATTTTTTCTATTTGTGCATCTGTCTTATCCAAACTGTCCAATAGAGTTTCAGCCAAATGTACTCTGTCAACAGCATTTAATTTTAAGGCATTTCTTTTTATTTCCTCTGCAATCATCTGTTTTGTCCTCGTAAATGTTAACCTGTAATGTTTTATATTTTACCAAAGATTGAAAAAAATTCAAATCTTTTCCCTGGATTATTCTTTGTACTCAAAGGTGTTAAATCCATGAGTCTGGCAAAGGCGGTCTTTTTTTGCATCTTCAAAATCTGCTTTTACCATCTCTTTTACCATTTGGTTGAAGGTTATTTCAGGTGTCCAGCCAAGTTTTTGTTTGGCTTTTGAGGGATCTCCCAAAAGGGTTTCAACCTCTGTGGGCCTGAAATATGTGGGATCTACGGCAATGATCTGTTTGCTGGTTTTTGTATCATATCCTTTTTCATCAATGCCTTTGCCTTTCCAGGTGATGTCTATGTTCAGTTCTCTGGCGGCTGTGTTGACAAAATCCCTGACGGAATATTGCTTGCCTGTGGCAATAACAAAGTCTTCTGGTTTGTCCTGCTGGAGCATGAGCCATTGCATCCGAACATAGTCTTTTGCATGGCCCCAGTCCCTTTTTGCGTCCAGGTTGCCGAGGTACAGGCAGTCCTGGAGATTGAGGCTGATACGGGAAAGAGCGCGGGTTATTTTGCGGGTAACAAATGTTTCCCCGCGGAGGGGGGACTCATGGTTGAACAGGATGCCGTTGCAGGCATAGATATTGTAGGCTTCCCTGTAGTTGACGGTTATCCAGTAAGCATAAAGTTTTGCCACGGCATAGGGGCTTCTGGGATAAAAGGGAGTGGTTTCTGTCTGGGGGGTTTCCCTGACCTTTCCGTAGAGTTCCGAGGTGGATGCCTGGTAGAACCTGGTTTTTTTTTCAAGACCGAGCAGCCGGATTCCTTCCAGGATGCGCAGGGTGCCAAGGGCATCTGTATCTGCTGTATATTCCGGGGATTCAAATGATACGGCCACATGACTCTGGGCGGCCAGGTTATAAACTTCGTCGGGCTGAACCTGTTGGAGTATCCGGGTCAGGTTGGTGGAGTCTGTCAGATCCCCGTAGTGGAGGACAAAATTTCTGTTTTTTTCATGGGGATCCTGGTAGAGGTGGTCTATCCTGTCTGTGTTAAAGAGAGATGACCTTCTCTTTATGCCATGGACTTCGTATCCTTTTTCCAGCAACAATTCTGCCAGATATGCTCCGTCCTGGCCTGTAATGCCTGTTATAAGTGCTTTTTCCGTCATTTTAATCCTGGTATGTTTATTTTATTATTTGAATATCGAAGGGTTGGTCATTATTTAAGTAGTGACTTAATCTCTTTTTTCAATTCAGGTAAAATTTTAAAAATCGAATATATTGCACTTATTCAGCCCGGGCATAGCTCCGCCCTGTTGGTTACAAACAATAATGAACCCAATAAAGAAAATAATTATATTACAGCAACAATTATACCATTGATATGAGTTTGCAAAGGATTTTCGCAAAAGGGTAAGGAACTTTGCGCTTCTTAAGAAAATTATTAAGGAGGAACCCATGGAAAATTCATATTGTATTACTTTTTTTATACAATCTGCCATTTTTTGTCAATAAAGGTGAGTTTCACGATTTATTTTGCCTTGACATAAGGACTTGCCTGGCATATTTGCTCAAAATCATTTACCCATTCAATAACACAAGGAAGATCCCATGAATCCAGATGTCACCTCGTATATAAATAACCATAAACAGGAAATGTTTGATCTTTTAGAAGAACTTGTATTAATCCAGAGCGGATCCAGGAACAAAAAAGGGGTGGACCGGGTGGGAAAGAGGATTGCCAAAGAAATGGAAGCCTTTGGGTTTTTCTGTGAATTCCAGAAAGAGACTGAATATGGAAACAATCTCATTGTCAGAAGCTGGGATACTAGCCGGGATAACGATCTGGAAACCAATCAGGACAAAAAGCAGATCCTGATCACAGGACATATGGACACGGTATTTCCCGAGGATACGACCTTTAATTTTTACAAAGAAGATGGGGCCAGATGTTTCGGCCCTGGGGTGGCAGATATGAAGGGTGGTCTTGTGGTGGGGATATTTGCTTTAAAGGCCCTGGCACATAATGGCCTGATCAATAAGAACCAAGTAGATAAAAACCAGGCAGATAAAAACCCTGTTTGCTTTATTTTTAATTCTGATGAAGAAATCGGCTCGCCCTCCTCCAGGGGACTGATCCAGAGAGAGGCACAGAAAAGCCGCTTTGCCTATGTCCTTG
>JAOZST010000007.1:0-43218 GCA_029939535.1 Desulfobacteraceae bacterium
GGGTTTTTTCGGGGGTTTTTTCATGGTTGGCCGGGCTTTGCATCTTCCAGGGCAACTTCAAGCTCTGCCACCCCTATTTCCGGCATACCAAGGATGTCTGCTTCCTTTGAACTGACAATACCGTCCAGGTCAGCTCCAGGCTCATTTGTCTCCATTTTTATGCATACGTTATTTACAAGCCTTACGATCACCAGCAAAATATCTGATTGATTATATTCTTCGGAGTGGTGGTCCCTGGCAATGATCCGGTATTGTTCAGGCAGGTTCCATTTGGTTAAGAGGGAATACCCAAGGGAAGTGTGGAGGTTATTCAGGATTTTTTCAATGAGTTGGGGGGGTGGCTTGAAATCAATGGTTTTGGATTGAAGAATTTTTTCCAGGGCCGATAAAAGATATAATTTACCCATATCATGCAGAAGTCCAGCAATAAAAGCTCTGGGAATCAACTCCTGCATGGACAGGTATTTAGCTGTCCACAAAGATCCTGTGGCACAGGCTATGGAATGTTTCCACAATCGGTTTTGATGTGACCGGATCAGGGGATCAGCAGATTTGAAATTTTTCTGATGTATAAGTTTCATGAGAACATTTACCATTTCATTCTGCCCCAGTCTTATCACTGCGTCCTCAACGGTGTCTATACTTCCAAGTCCCCTGTAAAAAGGAGAGTTGGCTGTTTTGAGTACCTGGCTGGTCAAGGTGGGGTCATTCAGGATCAGCCTTGCCAATATTGTAAAGTCTGGATCTGTCTTCATGGCTTCTCCCTGAATTTTCATGGCCTGGGGGCTGAGGACGGGTAAGGATTCCTTTTTTTTGATCTGTTGTTTTATAATATCAATGATACTTGGTTTTTGAATCATTTTCAGGACACTCCTAACAATCTGTTAATTTCATGAATGGGCCTCGGGGGATATAGCCTGGGGATGCATCGGAAAGTCTCTTCCAAAGTTGTGATACCAGAAGAAACCTTGGACAGAGCATCTTCCATTAATGTAACCAGTCCCGTTGTTTCAATACTGATTTTTCTCAGTTCATAACTTGATTTAAACTCCAGTATGGCTGCTTTGATAAATTCATTGAGAACCAGCATTTCATAAACTGCAACTCTGCCTTTGTAGCCTGTGTGGTTACATACCGGGCATCCAGTCCCTTTTAAAAAATTGTATTTCCCCATATCTTCGGGGCCGTATTCCAGGAGTTTCAGGTCAGATGAGGTTGGTTTATAGGGTTGCTGGCAATGGGGACATACCCTTCGTAAAAGCCGCTGGGCCAGAACACAGGTCACAGTCGATGAAATCAGAAATGCTTCAACATCCATGTTCATTAATCGTATCAATCCGCTCACACTGTCTTCGGTATGAAATGAGGTTAATACCTTATGTCCGGTGAGAGCAGCATGGACTGCTACATTGGCAGAGTAGTTGTCCCTGATTTCTCCGATAACTATCACATCAGGGTCCTGGCGAACTATGTGGCGCAGGGTTTCTTCAAAGGTAAGATTGATATTTGGATCAATGGAACATTGGGAAATTCCTTCCACTACATATTCCACTGGATCTTCCGCCGTCACAATACTGGTCTGGGGGCTACTGATATCTGATACACAGGAGTAGAGGGTGGTTGTTTTACCAGAGCCTGTGGGGCCTGTGATAATCATGACCCCGCTTGGCACACTTAATACGTCTTTTTTGAAACGTTCCAGCATTTTGGGCTGCATCCCTATCTGGTCAATTTTTATGATTTGATCAATGCGGTTCAAAATTCTCAAAACAATTTTTTCACCAAAAACCGTAATAAAAATAGAGACTCGTAAATCAAAGGAGTTGCCCTTATGCTCAAAGGACATTCGCCCATCCTGGTGTCTTCTTTTTTCAGCGATATTGGCTTTGCTTAAAATTTTTATCCTGGAGGACACCATGCTTGCAGCATTAACAGGAAATGCCTTATAGGGTACAAGGATTCCATCTATCCTGTATCGAACCTGCAGCCTTTCTTCAAAGGGCTCAATGTGAATATCACTGGCACCCTGGTCAATGGCATTTCCGATAATTGATTCCACAATACCGATGGCTGTATTTTCATCCACAACTGCTTTGAACCTGGCACCGGAACTCAGCTTTTCTAATTTTTTTTCAATCATGTTCTGGGCGGCAATACCCATGATATAATTTTTGCCAAATAGTTGTCTGGCACCCTGGATATCTGTTTTGGAGAAAGGGTCTGCAAAGGCAATCAAGGTTTTACCCTTTACCTTTCTTATGGGAAGGAAATGATTGGCCATGCACCATTTGATGGGAGTGTTTTCAATGACTTTGCTGTCAACATCTTCAATGGACAGATCAATAAAAGGAAATCCAAGTTGAACGGACAGGGCCTCAATGAAAGCGCTTTCAGTCATGAACTGATTCTCAAGAAGAATTTGTCCGATCCGTTTGTTTCCTTCGGTTTTCTGTATACTCAGGGCTGCATTGAGTTTTTCCCGGGACAGGTACCCGAATTCAACCATGAGATCACCGATTCGAAGGGAAAGGTGATTGGCCCGCAATACCTCTTTGACCCGGTTTTCATCAACATATTTCAGGTCTTTGAGGGTGTCGATCAAGGTTTTATTCATTGAAAGTTTAGATTTTACCCGCAAGGCATACTGGGCTTTTTCCTTGGTCAGCAATCCTTCTTTCAGCAACAGGGAAACAATTTCACCCAGTTCTGTTTCTGGTTCATTCATAATTGTCACTCCTGGTATCTGTTTTTTCTAGTATAATTTTTTGTGTAAGGTCCGGTTTTTGGAGTTCCCTGGCAACAATCTGTCGGAGATCTGGATGGGGAACGTCTTTTTTCATACCCCGGCATGAACCTGCCATGGCATTCCAGTTTTCAGGATTTTTCAGAATGGTTTTGATAAAGGGCCACGCCCTGCACATACGGGGTTTAACCGGGTGGATCGTACATTGTTTTTCTTGATGGAAAAAAATGCAATACCCATCTTTTCCAATGGTTAGTACCAACCTTGATCCGGAATGATCACAATAATCATGAATAAATTTTTCCGGCTGGACATTGATAAAAGATGCAATCCTGGAGATATCCTGATCTGTTATATAAGTGCCGCCGAATCCTTTGCAGCAGTCCCCGCATTGCCGACATTCAAAAATATCACTTGAAGTTTTATATACAGCCTTAGAATCCATAGCGTTTTTCCATGGCTTTCTGCATGGTTAAAGGGTCTACGTATTGCAGATCCCCACCCATGGGAATACCTGATGCAATCCGTGTGATGGTAATTTTTTTTGATATAAGCTGGTTTAGAATATAGGCTGCAGTGGCCTCGCCTTCTACATTGGTTTTTGTGGCAAGAATAATCTCTGTTACCTTTTGTGGGTCAGCTCGGTTAAATAATTCTTTCAACCTGATATCATTGGGGCCTATACCGTCAATGGGAGAAAGGGCGCCTCCCAGGATGTGATAGACTCCTGAAAATATATTGGCCTTTTCAATGGCTGCCATGTCTGTGGGATTTTCAACCACACAGATCAAAGAACCATCCCTTGCCGGATCCATGCATATCCGGCAAAGGGAGCTGTCACTCAGGGCAAAACAGGATGAACAGAGCCTGACACTGCTTTTAAGCTCAATAATATCACCTGCAAGGGCAGCGGCCTCATGATCCGGTGCATGGAGTATATGAAGCGCCAGTCTCTCAGCTGTTTTTTTCCCAATACCCGGAAGGGTGGATAAAGAGTTTATCAGTTTTAAAATAGACTTTGGATAATGATTCACTGATGTCTACATGCCTGGAATATTTAATCCGCCGGTGAGTTTGCCCATTTCAGAAGAGATCATTTCCTGGGATTTATTCAGGGCATCATTTACAGCGGCCATAATAAGATCCTGCAGCATTTCAACATCTTCCGGGTCAACAACTTCTTTTTCAAGTACAATGGATTCTATTTTCTGGCCGCCATTGGCAATAACTTTTACCATGCCGCCGCCTGCAGTTGCTTCCACTGTTTTTGTTGCCAGTTCCTGCTGGGTTTTCAACATTTTCTGTTGAAGCTTCTGTGCCTGTTTCATCATTGTATTCATATTTTTCATATTCATACACTCCTGTTTGATTATCTGTTTTTATTTAATTAGATCTATGTATCAAATAGTTGATATATTCCTGTCAGTTGATGATTTCACCATTAAAGATCTGCTGGGCATCAAGAACCAGCGGGTGGTTCATTGCTGCATTTCTTGCTGTCTGTTTGGCCCTTAAATTGGCATTTTGCCTGTCTGCTGTGTCAGAGATCTGAGTATCTGCCAGAATTGAAATTTCAAGCTTTTTCCCTAAAAAGTTTCTGCAAAGAGTTTGTAACTCCTGTTTTTTTCCCGCAAGCCTTGTTTTTTCAAATGCAGAACAGTCCTGCAATTTTATGTGAATACTATTCATGCCTGTGTCATGGACCCGGCCTTTTGAGAGCAGGGCAAAAATAGACGGAAGTTTATTTTCAATCCTGGACAAAAAAATCGGCCAGGTTCTGGGTTCTGCTTCTGTCTGGACTTTATGGGGCTGGATTTTTTTTGCTGGTTGCGCCTGGATGGAAGGAGGCATCTCTTCCATTACGTGATTTTTCATGGGCCCTGGGGGGACAGGTTCTGTCAGGGTCGGTTCAGCCACCAGGGGGACAGCTTGTTTTGATTGCTTTAATATCGGCTCTGGTAATGCCGGTCTGCCTGGTTTTGTAAATATTGGTTCTGCTGATACCGGTTCTAGCAGTTTAGAATCAATCTGCTGGGCCAGAAGATCCAGTTTATTGATAATTTTATCTATCTGCGCTCCCGGGTTGATCTGTATCAGTTTGAGCAAAACCATTTCAACTGCAGTTTTTGTATGGGAAGAAAATTTTACCAGGGATTCTTCATCTAAAAGTATCTGGAGCAAAATTCCCAGGTAGTTGGGCGTTAATTCAGAAACTGCCTGGGCCAGTTTTTTTTTTTCAAGGTCAATGAGATTGATTGAAGGGCTTTCCTGGCCGCAGAGTTTGATTACATTTAGATTCCGAAAGTGAAGAATAATATCAGAGAAAAATTTTTTTAAATCAAGTCCGGAGTCATTAACAGCCTCAACAATTCCTATAAGTGCTGCCCCATCTTTTTGAAATACGGCAGATGAAATATCATGCATTACTTTCCTGTCAAGCACCCCAAGATTTTCCATTACCTTTTCATGGTCAATTTTTTTTCCGGGAAAAGCAGATAAAATTCTGTCCAGTAAACTCAGGGAATCCCTGATAGATCCATCTGCTTCCAAAGCAATTAGATCAAGGCTTTGTTTTTCTATTGTGAAGCCTTCTTTTTTACAAAGCATTTCAAGATGGCCGGCAATTTGTTCCAGGGGGATTCTGCCAAGGTCATGGCGCTGACACCTGGAAAGAATGGTTGCAGGTATTTTGTGTACTTCAGTGGTGGCAAAAATGAATATAACATGTTCAGGGGGCTCTTCCAGGGTCTTTAGCAGGGCGTTAAATGCAGCAGTGGACAACATGTGGACTTCATCAATAATATAAATCTTATGGGAAGCGATAGCCGGCATATAGGCCACATTTTCCCGAAGGTCCCTGATCTGGTCTACACTGTTATTGGATGCACCATCAATTTCAAAGACATCTGAACAATGTCCCTGGATTATATCTTTACAGATTTTACAGGAGTTACATGGATCTGGAGTGGGGCCTCTGCTGCAGTTCATGGCTTTCGCCATAATTCTGGCAATGGTTGTTTTCCCTGTACCCCTGGGCCCGGTAAATAAAATTGCATGGGCAACACGGTCAGCAGTGATTGCATTTGCAAGGGTGGTTGTTACGTGGGACTGGCCGACAACTTCACCAAATGTACTGGGCCTATATTTCAGTGCTAATACTTGATATGACATGGAATCCGGTAATTGCTGTGTGGCGGAGAGGGAGGGATTCGAACCCTCGGTACCCTGTTAGGATACACACGCTTTCCAGGCGTGCACCTTCAGCCGCTCGGTCACCTCTCCGCAGTCAATTAATTCAAGGCAAAATAGTATCTTTTTCCTTCTATGTCAAGGTTTAAACATGTCAGTATATTCATTTGTCGGGTTATTGTCTGAATCATAAATATATAAGGGGGGAAGAACTGCGCATGATCCATGGTTATTTTTGATGAGTGAAATCAGTAATAGTTTTGCATTGTTTTTTTTCTTAGTATGGACAAACCGGGTCCAGTCCAAATGAAAATCATGGGAATCCATGGCCAGGATAAGATCGGACAACCTGTCTGCGGGAAATATTAAAAGGGCTTTTCCCCCGGATTTCAGGAGTTTGTAGGAACTTGAAAAAAACTGGGTAAGATCCAGTTTGATTTCATGCCGGGCCAGGGCTTTCTGGGTATCAGGGTTGAGGCGCCCTGAGCCTTTTTTTTTATAGGGGGGGTTGGAAATGATCAAATCGGCTTGACCCTGGGTGTGGGAGGATGTTATGGCCCTGATATCTTTATTCAATATCCTGATGCGGTTGGACATTTTATTTTCAGTAACATTTTTTATGGCAACTTCAGCCAGTCGGGCCTGGATTTCAACCCCAAATATCTGAACATCCCTGTAACGAAAACCCAGAATCAGAGAGATGATGCCGCAGCCGCAGCCAATATCAATAATTTTACAGCCAGGAAAAGGGGAAATGTGTGAGGCAAGGATGACAGGATCCATGGAATAGCGGTATCCTGTTTCTGGTTGGTAGATTTTTATTTGATCTTCAAAAAAAGTCTCAACTGTGTATTTTGCCAATTTTGAACCGAATTTTTTTTATAAGAGTTTTGCCTAAATTTTTGTTGATGTTTGAAATCATCTCTTTTTCAAGGAATTTCAGCTGGTGAATCCAGGCAGAACTTGAAACATTCACGGTGAGGTATCCATCTTTAAAGGCATCTGGCTTTGCATTCATGGCAATGGGCCTGCCCACTGCCGCATCCCATATGTCCCAGATCTGTGTCATGTCCGTATCCCTGGCAGGTCTGTATTTGCCCAGGGCTGAATTTAAAATATCACTGATATGAATCAGGTTGCTGTTTTTTTCTTTTCTCTTCAAAATAATCCTGTTGCAAAATGTTTCTTTTTATTAGAACCTATACCATAGTCACACTAGTGAATATAGTAAAATTATTATTCCGGCAGATGTTTTCACTAGGTTACCAGGTGGTTAACTGGCAAATAAATATTGCCTTTTGGTCTTGATAATTATAAATATGATCCTATTTTACCTTCAACTGGGTTTGAAGGAATTTACATAAAATTTATCATGGATACTTATTTACAGGGATTGATTTATGAATTGGGATTGGGAAAAGCTGAGGGATAACCAGCAAAAGTATGAGAAAAAACAGAGCAGCGGTGGTCCTGGAATGCCTAAACCGCCTCAAATGGATGAAGTCCTGGACAAATTTAAAGGTTTTAAATTGCCTGGAATTTTATTTATAGGGTTACTTTTTTTGATCCTGTATTTCGGGTCTTCGACCTTTTTTACAGTGGATCGTAATGAGGTCGGAGTGATTCAGAGGTTTGGAAAATATAATCGTATTGCCCAGCCTGGTTTGAATTTCAAGCTGCCTTCAGGTGTTGAAAAGGTTACCAAGGTGAATGTCAAGACACCTGATACCGAGGAGTTTGGTTTTTCTACCTTTAATACAAGTACTAAATATCGTACCTCTGCAAATACACCCCGTCAGGAATCTTCCCTCATGCTTACAGGGGATTTGAATGTTGCAGTGATTCCCTGGATTGTCCAGTACAGAAGGTCGGACCCCAGGGCATTTCTTTTTAATGTAAAAGATGTAAAGTCTCTGCTCCGGCATATGTCCGAGTCGACCATGAGAACCGTGGTGGGTGACAGGAGTATCAATGAGGTCATTTCAGGTCGTGCGGAGATTGCTTTGGCAGCCAAGGAGATGCTTCAGAAAGAAATGGACAGTGTCCAGGCTGGTATCAGTATTGTTACCATAGAGATGAAAAAGACCAATGTTCCTGAACCGGTACAGGCTTCGTTCAATGAAGTCAACCAGGCCATTCAGGAAAAAGAACAGACCATATACAAGGCCAGGGAGGAATATAACAAGGCGGTTCCCCTTGCAAGGGGTGAGGCAAAACGTCTCATCCTGGACGCAGAAGGGTATGCCATTGATCGTGTCAACCGTGCCCAGGGCGATGCAACCAAGTTTAAGGCCGTGTACGAGGCCTATGCCCTGGCAGAGGATGTGACTAAAAAACGGATGTATCTTGAAACTATGCTGGAAGTCTTTCCAAAGCTTGGTTCAAAATATATAATTGATTCTGATCAGAAAAATATTTTGCCGTTTTTAAATATGGGCGGCAATGGAATGTCCCCGGATAAATTCCTTCAAAAAGGTGAGTAAATATGAATAATAATATAAAAATAGCAGTTGTGGCTGTCGTGGCTGTTGTGGCGGTGCTTGTCTTTAGCTCAGCCTATGTAGTGGATGAAACCGAGCAGGTTGTGATCACTCAGTTTGGAAGGATTGTTGGGGAGCCTGTCAAAGAACCCGGGTTGAACTTTAAGGTGCCCTTTATTCAGGTGTCCAATTATTTTCCGAAAAATCTTCTGGAATGGGATGGTGATCCGGGCCAGGTTCCCACAAAGGATAAAACCTATATCTGGGTTGATACCATTGCCCGGTGGAAAATTTCTGATCCCATTACCTACTTCCAGACGGTTAAGGATGAATTTTCAGCCTTAAAACGGCTGGATGACATTATTGACCCGGCCATGAGGAATTTGATCACCTCATATCCTCTTGTTGAAAGTGTACGGAATACAGACCGGGCCATGGATACCTTTGAGGCCATTGACAGTGATACGGATAAAAAGAGTCATATCCAGTATCGGGTCGACCTGGGCCGGGATGAAATTACCAGGCGCATTGTCGCCCAGTCAAGGGATAAGCTTAAGGAATTCGGAATTGAACTGGTGGACGTGAAAATAAAGAGGATCAATTATATCGATAGTGTCCGGAATTCTGTTTATAAACGGATGATCGCAGAAAGAAACCAGATTGCAGAAAAGTTTCGTGCAGAAGGCAAGGGGGAGGCCAGTAATATAAGGGGTGAAAAGGAAAAAGAACTTCAGGTAATAAAATCAGAGGCATATAAGACTGCCCAGGAGACAAAGGGTAAGGCCGATGCCCAGGCCATCCAGATTTATGCAGATGCCTATGGCGCAGATCCTGAATTCTATGCATTTCAGAAAACAATGGAAATGTACAAAAAGACACTTGCAAAGGATAGCACACTGATCCTTTCTACGGATTCAGAGTTGATGAAGTATATGAAAGGGCTTCCCAATTAAAAAAAGGTGCCGTATTGAGTTGAAAGATTACAACTTAATACGGCACCAATATTATAGAATGGTATTATAGCATGATCTATCAGCTATTTTTTCTTTCTCTGGTGTCTTGTTTTAGCAAGGAGTTTTCTGTGTTTATGCTTACGCATTTTTTTCCTTCTCTTTTTAATAACACTACCCAAAAAAATCACCTCCTTTGATATTATTTTATATATAATAGTTCATAATTAGCTAATCAGAAACTATAGCATAATATTTTGGCAAATGTCCAATTCTTTATTTTAACAGGTTTTTATTAACAGGTTTTTATTTTAACAGGCATGGAAAATCCTACCCGGGAATATAGAAATTTCAATAGAAAAGAACTTGAAAAGGTTGACAGGGCAGTTTTGCGGGCTGAGGAACTGGTGAATAATTTTTTTAAAATGTCTTCAGGGCAATGGTTAAAAAATAGATATGATATAAAAACTGCCAAGGATTTAGCCATCCATGAGAGGATTTCAGGTCCCTTTGCCCAGGTTATAAAATATGAAGGGCGAAAAAAAGAGGTGCCTCTGGGATCTTCTTCTTTCAGTCTGTATAATGTATGTCTCCAGGATCCTGCAATCCTTTTAAAGGTAAAGGAGAATAAAGACCTTCTGCTGGAGCCTTTTCTTCTCTATATCCTTACCCACGAGCTGGTGCATGTTGTACGGTTTTCAAAATTTGCCCACCGCTATGAAAATATCGGCGAAACAGATCTTGCCATGGCAGAGGAGAGAAAAGTTCATAATTTAACCTACTCAATTTTACACATGATATCCATTCCTGGACTTTCGGATGTATTTGATTTTTATAGGGAATGGCATAATTTTAAGGGCAGAGGGATAATGGGCAAAAAAAATGGATAACCTGTCTTGACAAGGATAAAAGACTTGTTATTTTATCTTTGTTTTTCAGGCGGCAATAAAGAAAATGGAGAATTGGAAAATGCCAGTTTATGAGTATGAATGTGTGGATTGCGGCCGAATAGAGGAAGCATTCCAGAAGATTTCGGAATCACCCCTTGAGGTTTGTCCCCAATGTAAGGGGCATCTTAAAAAACTTATTTCCCATAGTACGTTCCATTTAAAAGGATCTGGATGGTATGTTACTGACTATGGCGGGAAAAAAACCGGCAGCAGCACCAAAGAAAAATCAACAAGTAAATCAGCGGATGCAACTTCTGGAAAATCTAGTACTACTTCTGACAAAGCTAGTGACTCCATTAAATAGAAGTTAATTATAGCATTAAAATTATAGACCAAACAATACCAAAAGGAGAAATGTATCATGAGTTTAAGGCCTCTAAGTGACAGAATTCTGGTTGAACGCGTTGAAGAAGATGCGAAAACCAAAGGCGGTATTATCATCCCGGACACAGCAAAAGAAAAACCAGCTGAAGGGAAAGTCGTTGCAACTGGGAACGGACGTCTGGGGGAAGACGGAAAACTTCTTCCCATGGATGTAAAAGTAGGTGATCGTGTTCTTTTCAGCAAATATGGCGGAACCGATGTCAAAATTGATGGTATTGATTACCTGATCATGCGTCAGGATGATGTTCTGGGTGTAGTTGAATAATTAAACGGTATAGGAATTTGCATTTAGCCGTTAGCCATTAGGGTTTTAGCTAACAGGCAACAGCTAATGGTTAAACGCTCGCGCAATAGCGCGGTAAATTTAAGAAAAAAATGGAGAATACGTAAGATGGCTAAAGAGATTAAATACGATTCCAAGGCTCGTGAAGCAATGCTTCGGGGTGTTCAGGCCCTGGCAGATGCAGTAGTTGTTACCCTTGGACCCAAAGGCAGAAACGTTGTTATTGAAAAATCCTGGGGTTCCCCCAATGTAACAAAAGACGGTGTGACTGTTGCCAAAGAGATCGACCTTGAAGATAAATTTGAAAACATGGGCGCCCAGATGGTAAAAGAGGTTTCCTCCAAGACATCTGATATGGCTGGTGACGGTACAACCACTGCCACAGTTCTTGCCAGATCAATTTATGAAGAAGGCCAGAAACTGGTAGTTGCCGGCAACAATCCCATGGGTATTAAAAGAGGTATTGACAAAGCAGTTGCCAAAATAGTTGAAAACCTTGAAAAACTTGCAAAACCCACCAAGGACCAGAACGAGATTGCCCAGGTTGGTACTATTTCCGCTAATAATGACGAGACCATTGGAAATATCATTGCCGAAGCCATGGACAAGGTTGGCAAAGAAGGTGTTATCACAGTTGAAGAAGCCAAATCCATG
The DNA here is from genome assembly GCA_029939535.1 of Desulfobacteraceae bacterium. Taxonomy (GTDB): domain Bacteria; phylum Desulfobacterota; class Desulfobacteria; order Desulfobacterales; family Desulfobacteraceae; genus NBML01. The sequence goes on from JAOZST010000007.1 coordinate 11,634, forward strand.
GACACCACCCTTGACGTTGTTGAAGGTATGCAGTTTGATCGTGGATATCTTTCTCCTTACTTTGCAACAGACATGGAAAAAATGGTGGCTGCCCTTGAGAGCCCCTTTGTCCTGATCTGCGACAAAAAAATATCTTCCATGAAAGACCTGCTTCCAGTTTTGGAAGAGATCGCAAAAACAGGAAAACCTCTTGTGATCATTGCAGAAGATGTTGAAGGAGAAGCCCTGGCTACTCTGGTTGTCAACAAGCTGCGTGGTACACTGAATGTTGCTGCTGTCAAGGCCCCTGGTTTTGGTGACAGAAGAAAAGCCATGCTGGAAGATATCGCCATCCTCACTGGTGGCCAGGTTGTTTCCGAGGATGTTGGAATCAAACTTGAAAATGTTAGTGTCCAGGATCTTGGCCAGGCTAAATCCATTACAATTGATAAAGACAATACAACCATTGTTGATGGTGCAGGATCAAGAGAAGCCCTTGAAGGCCGTGTAAAAATGATCCGTGCCCAGAGCGAGGAAACTTCTTCTGATTATGACAAGGAAAAACTCCAGGAAAGGCTTGCCAAGCTTGTAGGTGGTGTTGCAGTTATCAATGTCGGTGCTGCCACTGAAACCGAGATGAAAGAAAAGAAAGCAAGAGTTGAAGATGCATTGAACGCAACCCGTGCTGCCGTTGAAGAAGGTATTGTTGCAGGTGGTGGTGTTGCCCTTGTCAGAAGTATAGCAGTTCTTGAAGAACTGGATGTAACAGGTGAAGAAAAACTGGGTGTTGAAGTTATTGCAAGGGCCATTGAAGAGCCTTTGCGTAAAATTGCTGACAATGCCGGTGTTGAAGGTGCTGTTGTTATTAACAAGGTTATGGAAGGTAAAGGTTCATTTGGCTATAATGCCAGAACAGATGTCTATGAAGACCTCATAGAGGCTGGTGTTATGGATCCCAAGAAAGTAGTTCGTTTCGCGCTTCAGAATGCAGCCAGTGTGGCTTCTGTCATGCTGACCACCGAAGCCATGATCGCTGAAAAGCCCGAAGAAAATGCCGGCGGCGGAATGCCTGGTGGCATGCCCGGCGGAGGAATGCCCGGAGGAATGGGCGGAATGGGCGGAATGATGTAATTTGATGTAAAATCATTATTACATTTTATAATTACATGGAAAAAGCTCCTTTGCCAGCGGTAAAGGGGCTTTTTTTTGTATGATTTTCATCTTGACAGCAATAGCTGGCTCATATACGTAGATTTATTAAAATTTATTTGCTATGGTACCCTCTGGGTAAGAAATTAGGGTGAAAATCAAGGATGGGAATGAATTTTTAAGAGGGGTTTTATGACCACGGAATCTATTGGGTTGCTTAACATGTTGATTGATGCAGGGCCTGTCGTAAAATTTATCATGCTCTTGCTTTTGTTTTTTTCCATTATATCCTGGGCAATCATGTTTATTAAATTCAGGTATATCAGAAAAGCGTATAAGGAATCAGCCGATTTTACGGATATATTCTGGCAATGCAGAACCCTGGCCGATGCTTTTACAAAGGCCAAATCATTAAGATCCAGCCCCATGGCCAGGATTTTTATCACAGCGTACATGGAGATGGCCCGGTCTGACAATAAAGATGGTAAGCGGGTTTTAAAGACTGATGCTTCCTATTTCCAGGCAATGGGCAGTGTTAAAAGAGTATTAAGACGTTCCATTAATGTGGAGATCAGGCGTTTATCCCAGTTGGTTCCCTTTCTGGCCACTGCAGGAAATACAGCCCCTTTTATTGGGCTTTTTGGTACGGTATGGGGAATTATGAGTACCTTCCAGGGAATTGGAATGAGTGGTTCTGCAAGCCTTGCTGTGGTTGCTCCGGGTATTTCAGAGGCCCTTGTTGCAACTGCTGCAGGCCTTGCCGTGGCAATTCCTTCGGTTATTGGCTATAATTATTTCATAGATCGGATCCGGGTGCTGGATTCAGAGCTTCAAAGTTTTTCTTCAGACCTTTTAAACATCATTGAAAAAGATGTTCAAAAATTGATGGAGGTGTAATGCAACTGGGATCTGGTAATGATCAATTAATGTCTGAGATAAATGTGACACCATTTGTGGATGTAATGCTGGTATTGTTGATAATTTTCATGGTTACAGCCCCCATGATGGTGCAGGGTGTTGATGTAGATTTACCAACGGCAGCATCTGATTCCCTGTCATCCGATGAAGAACATCTGATTATATCCATTGATAATGATCTAAAGGTATATATTAATGATCTGGAAGTCAGCGTAACATTTCTGACCCAGAAACTGGATGCAGTTCTGGAAAATCTTGATAGGAAAAGCGTATATCTTAAGGCGGATAAAAGGGTGCCCTATGGGGTTGTTGTCAATGTGATCTCAAAAATAAAAAAGGCAGGAATTGATAATCTGGGAATGATCACGCTTCCTGAAGATGAAGAAGCCTCCTGATCTCCCGGCATGGTTATTGGATCTCAATTGAAAAATAAAAATTATTTTTTCTCCGGCAGCGCAAACCATTCCAGGAAAAATTTTATTGTTTTCTGTTTTATATCTTTGTTCGTGCATGTCTTGTTCTTTATAGGTTTTTTAGGCCTGCAAACTCTTGAGTTGTCAAAACCTTTGCCCCGGGTGGTTCAAGTTGATCTGGTTTCCTTTGTTCCTGGCCCTGCCAGTGGCCAGGGTGATGTCTCTCCCTCCCCAGACCCCATGCCTGAACCAGAGAGCGTTTTTACCCCGGAACCTGCTGAAATTCCCCTGGATACGGATAAGGTTCCAATGCCTGAACCAATGCCTGAACCGGAAAAAACAGTTCCAGAACCTGTTGCCAGGCTTAAACCAGATATCAGCCTAAAGGCAAAACCGAAAAACTTAAAAGAACTGATGGCAGCCCAGAAAGAAAAAGAAAAAATAGAAAAAGAAAAGAAAACAGCTACAAAAAAACCTGCCAGAAAATTAAAGGCCAAGGTTAACCCGGAAGCAGCCTTGAAAAAAGCCAGGGAAAAAATGGAAAAAAAAATTGAAGAAGAAAACCGGAAACAGATTTCCGAAGCATTGAAAAGAATGCAATCAGCCATTAAGAAAAAGCAGGAGGCAGATGCCAGATCAGTCCAGGAAAATTCCAGGGATGATGGGCTGGGTCCGGGTGCAGGAACGGGTACGGGAATGGGAAAACAGGGGTATGACCCCATTGATTTGTATAAAATGAAGATACAATTTGCCATTGAACAAAACTGGGTGTTCAATGATATGCTGGCAAAAATGGATCAGAATCTTGAAGTAAGGATTTTGATTAAAATCTTAAAAAGTGGTGAGATAAGGGATACTACCTATGAGACAAGATCTGGTAACCGTTATCTTGATGAATCTGCCAAAAAAGCGATCAAAAAAGCCAATCCCCTTCCAGAACTGCCCAAGGGGATGAAATCTTATGATGTGGTTGTGATTTTTACACCAAAGGGATTAAAATAAAATGAATCAGTTCAGGTTGGGTAACTTGTGTGGAGGGCATCCGGGAGCAGGAGAAAAATATCAGGGGTTGGAATCCTGGATATTCACTGTCTGCTGGATAGTGATTGTTTTGTTTTTTTTAACCATTCCGGTCCAGGCAAAAGAGTATGATTATATTAATATCAGCAATCCCTATTTAAATAAGACTCCCGTTGCAGTAACAGAGTTCAAGGCTTTTGGCGGTCACCAGACCGAGGTCGATGCCGGGACCCGTGCCATGCAGATTTTAAAAAACAGCCTGAATTTTACTGGATATCTCAAGGTGATAAATTCTGCTGCATATCTTTCAAATCCTGCTCAAACAGGAATACAGCTTGGGCAGATCAATTTCAAGGATTGGACTGGAATAGGTGCAGATCTTCTTGTCACAGGCGGGATAGAGGAAAGCCAGGGTCAGGTAAAGCTGAAACTTCGTTTGTTTGATACCTTTAACTCAAAGCTTCTGGTCGGGAAGATTTATACTGGTGCAGATTCGCAAATTCGGAAGATGATACATATGTTCTGTAGTGAAATTTCCCATAAACTCACAGGCAACTGGGGAGTATTTAACAGTAAAATTTCTTTTGTTTCAACTGTAAAGGGAAATAAGGAAATTTTCACCTGTGATTTTGACGGCCACAATCCAAAGCAGTTGACCCATCATAAAAGCATATCTCTTTCACCTGCCTGGTCTTCTGATGGACAATGGATTGCCTATGTGTCCTATGCCGGGGGGAAACCAGACATTTATATCAAGAACCTGAAGAAAAAACCTGGGTTTATTATCAATAATAAAGGGTTAAATATTTCTCCGGACTGGATGCCGGGAAAAGATATCCTTGCAGCGACACTAAGTTTTTCCGGTAACCAGGAAATATATTTGTTGACCAAAAAGGGAGAAATTATTAAAAGAATAACCAGGGGTTGGGGAGTTAATGTTTCTCCAAAGTTTTCACCAGATGGAAAGAAGCTTGCATTTACATCCAACAGGGGGGGGAATCCCCAGATATATGTAAAGAATCTGGAAACTGGTGATGTGAAAAGGATTACATTTGAGGGCCGGTATAATACTTCGCCGGCATGGTCACCGGACGGAAAAAAAATGGCCTATGTGGGTATTGAGAAAAATAAAATTAATATATTTGTCACCAGCCTGGATTCAGGCACTGGAACATCAATTCAGCTGACAATGCATACAGGTGACAATGAAGAGCCTTCCTGGTCACCTGATGGCAGTTTGATTGTTTTTACATCAAACAGGGAAGGCAAAACCCCAAGGCTGTTTGTGATGACAGCAGCAGGTACGGACCAGAGACGGCTTTTAATCTTAAAGGGCAAACAGAGCCAGCCCTCCTGGTCCGGCTCAACCAGTTCTGAAAATATATGATGCATATTTACATACAATTTACATACTAATTATATACTAAAGGAGGTAACATGAACAAAAAATTGTGGATGAATCTTATGGCGGCTGTGCTTGTGGCAGGACTTTTTATGACTGTTTCCTGTGCAAAAAAAACAATTGTGTCTGAACCAACCACCATAGAAGACCAGGTAAAAGCGGAAGCCGAAGCCAAAGCCAAGGCTGAGGCCGAAGCCAGGGCAGAGGAAGCAAGGATTAAAGCCCAGGAGCTCCAGGACCAGATGGCCAATGAACAGGCTTTGAAACAAGCAAAAATTGCTGCTGCCAAAAATCGGTTTATCAATCAGAATATCCATTTTGATTTTGACAGTTCAGAATTAAGTTCCATGGCCAAGACCCTGTTAAAAGAAAAAGCAGAATGGATGTCTGACAACCCTGGAATCCACGTGACCATCCAGGGCCATTGTGATGAGCGTGGAACAACTGATTATAACCTTGGCCTGGGTGAGCGACGTGCCATGGCAGCAAAAAATTACCTTTCAAACCTGGGGATCTCAAATTCCAGGTTAACCACCATTAGTTTTGGTGAGGAAAAACCCCTTGATGCAGGAAGCAGTGAAGAGGCATATAGAAAAAACAGGCGTGCGCAATTTGTTCTGGAGTAATTGGAGTCTGGTGATGAAAAATTTTATTTTTTTTGTTTGTATCGGAGGAATTATCCTGATTTCAGGGTGTGTCACACCGGAACAATACCAATTGCTGGAAACCAGAATAAATACTCTGGAGATGGAGAACAACCAACAGGCCTCTGCCCGGGAAGAAAGATCTGCCAGGTATTCCAAGGTGCAGGCGGACCTGGAAAATTTTCAAGGGAAATTAGAAGAAACAACCAGGGCAACCAGGGAAAATTATGCAGAAATAAAATATGAGATTCAGCAGATCCAGGAAAAATTTCAACAAATGGAAAGTCAGATCGAAGTCATAAATCATAATTTCGGGGTAAATAGCCAGACCCGGCAGGACGATTTGGGAAAAAGACTGGATCGAATGGATAATGCAATTTCCAGGAACTATGAAAAAGTTATCAACCTTGAAAAATATATGGGGTTTGAGCCCAGTGAGACTGTACAGGCAGAACCAGGTATTGACAAACCCATACCTGGGCCTGAAAAGAGTTCTGAGCAGGAATTATATGACCTTGCAAAAAAATTGTTCGATGACGGCGACAAGGAAAGTGCCAGGATTCAGTTTGAGAATTTTATTAATAAATATCCTGATTCAAAAAATGCTGACAATGCAAGATTCTGGATTGCGGATAGCTATTATACTGAAAAATGGTATGAAAAAGCTATTCTGGAATATCAGAAAGTGCTGGAGACGTATCCAGACTCCAATAAAACAGCTGCAGCCAGACTAAAGCAGGGGTATTCCTTTGCCGAACTGGGTGAAAAAGCAAATGCAAGACTGATTTTAAAGGAGCTTATAAAACGGCATCCTGATTCCGATGAAGCAAGGTATGCCAGTAAAAAATTGAAAACCCTGAATTGATTTTATGATTAAGGTTCTTGGAATTGATCCTGGTCTGGCCGGAACAGGTATCGGAGTTGTACAGGGCCACAACCGGGATATTATCGGGTATTCCTTTGGCAGTATTGCAACAGATCCAAAAGATTCTACCCCCTCCAGACTTAATATCATTTATTCGAAAATTATGGATTTTTTAAGGGATCAAGAGCCTGATTTTGTTATGATTGAAGATATTTATTCCCTTGAGAAATACCCTGGATCAGGTATTATGCTTGGGAAAGTATCAGGGGTTTTATTGCTGGCTGCTTTCAGAGCTGGAGTCAGTGTTGAAGAAATTCCAGTCCGTGAAGTGAAGAAAGTAATATCCGGAAACGGGAGTGCCGATAAATTCCAGGTTGAACGATCTGTTCGGAATATTTTGAATCATCCTGATAGAATTCGTCCATTTCATGCTTCAGACGCCCTGGGCCTTGCATTAACAGGGTATTACAGGCATAGAAAAACATTATGACTAAAAGGGCATTATGATCGGATATCTTGAAGGACGTATCATTAATTATGAAGCTGACGGCATTCTATTGAAGGTCGGTAGTATTGGATACGAGATCCTGTTGAACCCAATAACCCTTGAATATATAAGATCTGAATCCTCAGAGGATGGAATAGTCTCCCTTTATATTTATTACCATGTGACAGAAAGACAGCCAAAACCAACCTTGATCGGGTTTTCTACTCCAGAGGACAAGGAGTTTTTTCAATTGTTTATTTCCGTTGCAGCAGTGGGACCCATGAAGGCTGTAAAAGCATTGACCAAGCCTGTGGGAGAGGTTGCCAGGGCCATTGACGGGAAAGATGTTTCTTTTCTTTCCCAATTATCCGGCATTGGGAAAAGAACTGCCGAAAAAATCATTGCAACTCTCCATGGGAAGGTAGCAGCCTTTGTGGATATGCAAATTGAAGCATCCGCAGATGACCAGATTTCCCCCAGTCAGGATATAAGAGAAATTTCCCTTCAGGTTGAAGATGTACTGGTTGATCAGCTGGGGCATTCTGCACAATCTGCAAGGCGAATGATAAAAGAAGCTTTTCATCGTAATCCAGCCATTGAAACTCCGGAAGAATTATTTGATGAAATTTACCAGGAGGTCCGGTAAACGTGGACAATGATATACTTTCCTTTTCATCGGATTCTTCTGACAGAAAAGGAGTGGTAACCCCCCGGAAAACAATAGAGGACCAGATGTCAGATATTGTATCCCTTCGCCCTGAGTGCTTTAAAGATTATGTGGGCCAGAAGGATACCATCGAAACCCTGAAAATAGCAATTCAGGCTGCAAAAATGAGAAATGAGTCCCTGGACCATATCTTGCTGCATGGGCCGCCAGGCCTGGGGAAAACCACTGTGGCACACATCATTGCCAATGAAATGGGAAAGGAATTAACAGTTACCTCCGGACCAACCCTGGAAAAAGGCGGAGATCTTGTGGGTATACTGACAAACCTGGGTGAGGGGGATATTCTGTTTGTTGATGAGATCCACAGAATTCCAAAAATAGTTGAAGAATTCCTATATCCTGCCATGGAGGATTTTGCAGTGGATTTTGTGTTTGACAAGGGAATTCATGCCAGAAGCCATCGATACAGGCTCAAGCGGTTTGTCCTTGTGGGGGCCACCACAAGAGTGGGGCTTTTGTCTGCACCGTTAAGGGACAGGTTCGGCCTGTTTCGTACACTTGATTTTTATTCCATTGAAGATTTGATAATAATAATTAAACGGTCGGCATCAATTTTACAGACCCATATTTCAGAAAAAGGGGCTTTGGAACTTGCCAGGCGGTCCAGGGGAACTCCCAGGATTGCCAATCGCCTTTTAAAACGAGTCCGGGATTATTCCCAGGTAAAATCCAATGGCCAGGTTACAGAGTCAAGCGTGAGGGCTGGTCTGGAACTGGAAGGAATAGACAGACTTGGCCTTACCCGCCTTGATATTAATTATCTGAAAACCATTATGGATTTTTATAAGGGAGGCCCTGTGGGCATTGAGGCCATTGCAGCCACCCTCCAGGAAGAAACAGATACCCTGGTGGATGTTGTGGAACCCTTTTTATTGAAGATCGGACTTGTACTTCGGACTTCAAGCGGAAGAAAAGCATCGGAAAAAGCCTATGACCATCTTAACATTACCCCAGAGACCTCCATTGGCAAAAATAATAGTAATGAAAAATAAAAAATGATGTCTCGCTTTATATGTATTTACCATATTATTCTAGGGGTTCTGGTTCTTTCCAGCCTGGCCTATGCAGGAAACTTTGTGCCTGAATCAATTATAAGTATACCCAAAAATGAAAATGCCATTCTGGTGGAAAAAGAAACCCAGATGCTTTATGTCTATTCCCTGGAAGACGGGAAAATGGATATAAAGTTTAAAGCTGCATGTTCAACTGGCGAATCACCTGGAGCCAAAAAAAAAGCAGGGGATAAAAAAACCCCTGAAGGGGTATATTTTTTAATGGATGAATATGAAGACCGTTATCTGACACCCGTGTACGGAAAAAAAGCCTTTCCATCAGATTATCCGAATTTTCTTGATCAACGTCAGGGCAAAAACGGCTCAGCCATCTGGATTCACGGGACAGATAAAATTTTAAAACCCATGGATTCCAATGGCTGCATTGCCCTTGAAAACAATAATATTCTTTCCCTTGCGGACTATATTCATTTACAAGCAACCCCTTTGATTATTGTTGAAAAAATTCTGAAAATTGATTCTGATGTTCAGGCACACAGAAAAGAGGGGATTCGTAAGATGCTTGACAGCTGGATTCAATCCATGGAAACCGGCAGTTACCATCAATACCTTTCCTTTTACGGGGATGAGTATTTGCCGGATATCTCCTGGTGGGAGGCCTGGCTTGGGGCCAGGAAAAAATCCATCAGGGACAAAGTGGAATTAGGGGCTGAAATAGCGAATATCGGTATATATGCCCAAGGGGATACCTTTGTTGTATTACATGATTTTATTCTCTCATCGGGAAAAGAAAAAATTAAAATCGGCAGGCGGAAACTTTTTATTGAGGAATCAGACAAAGGATATAAAATAGTTGGAGATGTTCTTCAGGATCAAACCAAATCCCACAAAGCAATTCATGTTCCCCTGGTGGCTGCAGCCCGGAAACTTGTGAGGACCAGGGAAGTTTCTGTTAAGGAAACCATTCAAAAATGGCTGGCAGCATGGTCTTCAAAAGATATGGATTCATATGCTGGTTTCTATGCTGAAGAGTTCTACTCAGACGGGCTTGGAAAAAAAGCCTGGGTCAAACGGAAAAGACAAATAGCCAAAAAATATAATTATATCACTGTAACAGGAAAAGATTTTAGAATTAAAAAAAATAAAGGTGATTATTATGAGGTCAGCTTTTTTCAGGATTACGAGTCCAGCGGTTTTTCAACCCAGGGGACAAAACATCTGAAATTTGTGAAGAAAGGCGGATTATGGAAGATATTTCAAGAGAGTTGGAAAAAGAAATAGCCCAATCAAAACCAACGCCCTATAAACAGATAAGGAAAAAAAAAATTTTGATCCTGGATGACTTTGGAGAAATGAAATCCGGGGGATATTTAAAGGTTCTTGTTTATATGTTTCTGGTTACAAGTGTTATTTGCCTTTTGGGGGCTGGCGGGCTTTATTATTATTATTCTGGTTTGACTACTGAGAACAAGCACCTTGCCCAGAAATTAACCCGGCTTGAAAAAAAACTGGGGCATATGATCAATGAAAAAGAAGTTTTAATGGCAAAACTTGTTATTGCCGGCAAAGAGTTGGAGATTGAAGCCGGGCCGGTCAAGTCTGAACAGCCTTTGGCAGAAGAGTCTTCAAAGGAAAAAGAAAAAATAACCGGGATAAAAGAAAAATCAGGACTGGAAACCATGTCTGCTGTCCGGGAATCATTACCAGAGCCTGCAGCAGATCCTGTATCCACAGGGCCTGTCCCTGGGAGCAAGGACCAGCAAGAAGAAACTCTAATCCAGAAACATAATCCAACAAAGGAACAGAATAAGGTTTCAGTAAAACCAGAAGTTTTAGGGAAAAAAATTGTCACCATTGAAAAATTTATTGTGAATCGTGAACGAAACGGCCACCTTAAGATAGGGTTTGATATCAGGAATTTATCAGAAAAGCCAGGCAATGTTTCCGGAAGGGTATTTGCCGTATTAAAACCAGATAATCAATCCCGGGAAAAATGGCTGGTGCTTCCTTCATCTCCTTTGGAGCAAGGGGTTCCATCTCTTTATAAAAAGGGGCAATACTTTTCCATTGCACATTTTAAACCCATTACATTCAGGATTGAAAATCAGGCAGAAACGGATCTATTTAAAAAGGCTGCCATATATATTTTCAATGAAGAGGGTAACCTGATGTTTGAGGATCTCATTGATATTACCCAGGCAGAATCAAATAGATGAAAATTTTATTAAAGACCGGCATTATTGTTTTTTTTGGATGTTTTCTGCTTCTGTTGACCAGTTCCTGGCCCATTGCTGTAATGGCAGGACAGCGGACCCATACGGTTTTTTTTGAGGGAGAAGAAAATGAGCTGAATGTATATAGGATTTTTGGATCAAAACCAGGAAAAACTTTATTGGTCATAGGCGGTATACAGGGGGATGAGCCAGGGGGATTTCTTGCTGCTGATTTCTATGCGGATTTTTCCCTTGAGAAGGGCAATCTCATTGTTGTTCCCAGGGCAAATTTTCCATCCATCCTGAAAAAAGAAAGACAGATCAATCAGGACATGAACCGTAAATTCATGGATGATAATACTATAAATTATGAAACAGAGGTTGTGAACGTTCTTAAAAAACTGATTTGTGAGAGTGATTGTTTCTTAAATCTCCATGAGGGGTCGGGTATCTATTCTCCTACCTGGAAGACTCCTGATAAAAATCCTGATAAATTCGGTCAATCCATTATTGCAGATGATTCTTTCCTCGAACCTGGAGACGATCAGGAGCGGGTAAATCTTGAAGCCATGGCCAAAGAAATTATCAGAAAAATAAATCTGAACATTAAAGATCCGAATCATTATTTTCATTTTAACAACCACAGGACAAAATACAAGGATACCCATCATAAGGAGCAGCGCAGATCTGCCACCTATTATGCGCATAATGTATGTAAAATACCGGCATTTGGTATTGAATCTTCTAAACCACTTCCTCTGGAACAAAAGGTCAGACAGCATATTTATGCCATTAACGGGTTTATGGAGATCCTGGGGATTGTCCCCCAGACCCCGGGAATCGATCTAAAGAAACCTGAAATGCATTATATGATCATCTCTGTCAATGATTCCATACCTGTAGTCATCGGCAAGATGCAGCGCTTAAAAATTAATAAAGGTGATATGATCCAGGTTCATGATATTGTTGCCAATTATGAACGCGGCCTGAGCGTAGATGTTCTGGGGGCTGGAAATGAGTTTAATGATATAAAAAAAAAACTTATCATTAATGAGTCAACGAGAATTGAGGCAAAAAAAGATTTTTATGCCTGTGGCAGCGTTTTTCTGGAAATTGACGATAAAGGGTTTGGAAAAATAAACAAACTCAGGATCAGTGATTCAAAAAAAGAGACAGGTATCCGATACAAGGTAAAGATCAATGGGAAAATTCTTATTGTAGATAATTACGGACATATAATTCTCCAGTACGGGGATAAGTTGATTATAGAAGATATTATATCCGGGAACATAGATCCTTCTGAATATATTGTTAATTTTAAGGGGTTTGTTGGCAATAACAGTATCAATAACGGTGAAGACAGGGGATATTTGATTGATACTGCGGCAGGTACCCTCATGCCAAGGTATTCGCTGGGGAAAAAAGGCAGACGCTATTATGTGCTGGCTACCCTGAAGGGCAAAGAAGTCGGCAGGATTTACATAGATATTCAATTATAAGGATGCAAGGAGAAAGGCAGTGGGGGGAAAAAAAAGACAGAACCTGTCAATAATTGATAAAGAGCTTAAAATTGACGGGTCCATATCCAGTACGGGCAAGTTAATTATTAAGGGACAGGTAACCGGTACCATTGAAGGCGATGTGGTGATTATTGCCGAGGACGGGTTTGTGAATTCCAGTGATACGAAAGTATCCAGTATTACCATTGGCGGTAATTTTCAAGGTGAAGTCTCTGCCTCTAAAGAATTGATCATCCTTGCTACTGGCACATGTTCCGGCAAGGTTGAATGCCAGGATTTGATTGTCGAAAATGGAGGGGTATTAAATGCAGCGGTTTCCTGTATAACCGAAAATAATCTTGCACCTGGAAAAGAGAGTTCGTTTTTTGTCTCTGGAGTGAAAAAGGAAAAGCAGATAGAGTTATAAAATTTGCTTGACATAAGTATAAAAATTATATAAATATATCGGATTGTGTTTATGAAGAGGAGCGTGAAACGTTGAAAAAATATACATATAGTGCAAAAAGAGCAGATAATAAAGAAAATTGGTGCGTGATTGATGCAAAAGATCAGGTTCTTGGAAGATTAGCCTCCCAGGTTGCTTACAGGATTCGTGGAAAACATAACCCCCTTTTTACCCCCCATGCGGATTTAGGTGACTGGGTTGTGATTATCAATGCGGAAAAGGTACGCTTAACCGGAAATAAACTTGATCAGAAGACATACTATCGCCATTCAGGTTATATTGGCAGCATAAAGTCTCAGACTGCAAAAGAACTGATGGAGAAAAAACCGGAAGAAGTGCTTAAAAAGGCTGTCAGGGGAATGCTTCCTAAAAACAGGCTTGGTAGAAAACTTTGTAAAAAATTATTTATCTATACAGGTGACCAGCATCCCCATGCTGCTCAAAAGCCTGAAGTTGTTGAAATTTAAGATATAAAGGACGCGATAATATCAATGGAAAGTGGAAACGTATTCTACGCGACTGGCAAGAGAAAAGATTCTGTAGCCAAAGTATGGATGATGCCGGGTACAGGCAAGATTGTTGTTAACAATAGAGAAGTAAATGAATACTTTGATATCAGCGTGAATCAGGATTTGCTTGTATCACCTCTTGTGCTGACTGAAAACAGTGATTCCTTTGACCTTAAAATCACTGTGATGGGCGGCGGGCAGTCAGGCCAGGCCGGTGCTGTCAGGCAGGGCGTTTCAAAAGCCCTTGTTCTGGTTGATCCGGAGTTAAGGGGTGTTTTAAAAAGTGCAGGATTCCTGACAAGGGATTCAAGGAAAAAAGAGCGTAAAAAATACGGTAAAAAAGGCGCAAGAGCAAGCTTTCAGTTTTCCAAGAGATAAGTATTTTGCCGGGTCTTTAATTTTTCCGGTCTTTAATCTTTTGTTCTTTAAAATTTATAAAGGGGGAAAATTTGGTTTTCTCCCTTTGTGGTTTCCTCCTTTCCTGGTTTAGAAAGGAAAAAAATGAAAACATTCCTGTTCTATGATGTTGAAACTTCCGGGTTGAATCCAGCATTTGACCAGGTTTTAACATTTGCCTGTATTCGTACAGATTTTTCCCTGACAGAAATTTCCCGTGAATTGATCACCATTCAACTGCGCAGGGATATCATACCCTCTCCCCATGCATTTATCACCCATTGTCTGACCATTGATGAATTAAAACATGGTATCACCGAGTATCAGGCTGCCCAGCAGATACACGAAATTTTTAATACCCCCGGCACCATAAGTTTTGGATATAATTCCCTTGGGTTTGATGATGAGTTTTTAAGATTCCTGTTTTACAGGAATCTATTGGACCCCTATACCCACCAATATGCAAATCAATGTTCCAGAATGGATATGCTGCCGGTTACGGCTTTGTTCCGGGTGTTTTGCGATCATGTGATGAAATGGCCCCATCTTGAGGATGGACGTTCCAGCCTGAAACTTGAGCTTATCAGCAATGAAAATCAATTTACCACATCTGGAAGGGCCCATGAAGCCCTGAATGATGTGGAGGCTGTAATAGAGCTTGCCAGAATTTTTTCCCAGGAGAAAAATATCTGGGACTATGCTCTGGATTTTTTTAATAAAACCAAAGATGTTCTAAGAATCAATGCCCTGAAAAAAGAGATCAGGATTGGGAATAAACCATTTCGTCTCTGTCTTATGGTTTCCGCTTCATTTGGTCCCAAAAACAATTATCTTGCGCCTGTTATTCACATTGGTGAATCCCTGCCCTATAAAAATCAAAGTCTCTGGCTGCGGCTGGATAGGGAGAAGGTGTTTGAAAAAAATGAAGAGTCTGGGATCTATGATCTGTTTGTAATTCGGAAACGCCCGGCAGACGAGCTTATTGTCCTGCCCTACCTGGACAGATTTATGGGAAAACTTACCCAGACTTCACAACAATCCAGCCAAAAAAATCTGGAAAAAATTCAATCCGATCCTAACCTGTTTTTTAAAACCATCCAATATCATCTGGAATATAAATACCCTGTTATACCGGATATGGATCCCGATGCAGCACTCTATCAGTCTGGCTTTTTTTCCTCTTCTGAGAAAAAAGAAATCAATAAGTTCCATGGCGCTGAAAATTCTGACAAACCCATTGTTTGTGAATCAATTACAAGTATTCGGGTAAAAACACTGGCCAAACGTATTTTATCCCGAAATTTTGAAGATCTTTTCCCAATTCAATCCAACCCGGAGTATGCTGATCATTTAAGACGTCTGGCTTTCTCTTTTTCCGGTTCTAATGATCCAGTGGACCAGAAAAATCAGGGGGATAAGGAGAATCAGATAAAAGGGTTTCGCAATGATCTGAAGTATCATGCAGGGCAGGGACTGGCACACATTAAGGAGATCGAAAAACAGGAAAAAAAATTACCCCGATTAACCCCTGTTCAAAAAAATATCCTTTCTTCGCTGAAAATTTATATTGAAAATTTATCGACCTGAGCTTTCAGGCATTAGCTGTTGCCTGTTAGCTAAAGGCAAATGCACAACAACGCACAGGTAGGGATTTATCTGTTCCTGGCGACTTTTGCTTTTAAGGGAAAAGTTCCCACAGGCTTTTTCTTTTCAATATCAAAACTCAAAGAATTTTAATCCATGGGGTTTAAACAGGTTCAGGCAGTATTTTACAGGGTGAATACCGCCTGAATCCAAGGACAAGCTATGTTTTATTATTTTACTGCTTCTTTTAATGCCTTGCCCGGGACAAATTTGGGGACATTTCTAGCAGGAATATTGATTTCTTTGCCGGTCTGGGGGTTTCTACCTTTTCTTTCTTTTCGTTCTGCTGTTTTAAACGTTCCAAAGCCAACTAGCGTAACAGAATCATTGTTGGAAAGAGCATCAGTGATTGCTTGGATGGTGCAGTCCACAGCTGCCTGCGCTTCTTTTTTGCTGTTGAGCACTTCTGAAACCTTGCTGATTAAATCTCCTTTGTTCATCGTGTCACTCCTTTTTTTAGGTTTTAGAAATTACAAAATAGAGAATTTGCTTTTCAAAAACGTTTTTCTAAAGTTAAATAATTTTATTTCAGCTTTTGCGTACGTTACGTCGTTGAGAAGGGCGTGTCAAGTATTTATTCACATTTTAATTAAATTTTCTTGCCAGATTTTTGCAAAAAATATAAAATTGCTGAAAACAGGAGGAAAACATGGATGTAACGCTTGTAAATCCTTTTATTGAGGGTACCTTGCATATTCTTGACACCACAGCTTTTGTAAAAGTAAAGCCGGAAATTCCTTTTTTAAAAACAAAGCAAAAAGCCCAGGGAGATATTTCCGGGGTATTGGAGATCAGCGGGGACCTTAATGGCTCTGCCGCAATCAGCTTTTCGGAAAAAAGTATTTTAGGAATTGTTTCTGCCATGTTTGGAGAGGAAATGACTGAAATTAATGAGGAAATAATTGATGCTGTTGGTGAAATCTCTAATATGGTGGCAGGCCATGTTACCACCAAAATTGCAGAAATGGGTAAAAAAGTAAAAGTAAAACTTGTAAAGGTCTGCAAAGGGCCTGATCAGACTATTGCACATATTAAAGGAGGAGACCATGTCATATCTCTTCCTTTTCGTACAACAAAGGGCATGGTGGTCATTGAAGTTTGCTATGAATCTTAATTATTCATGCTTTGTGCCGGTTAATAAGCCAGTCGGTGAATATACCATTGAATCATTTGACTGCCATAAAAAATATATAGCACGGCTCCTGCAGAAAGATACGGCCCAAAGGGAATTTTAAAATGACGTTCCCCTGCCTTTGCCAGGAAAATGGAAAAAATTCCAGCAGCAGTTCCAAAAAGAGAACCAAAAAATAAAGTGAACATAACACCTTTGATACCCATTGCCGCTCCAATCATGGCCAATAGCTTAATGTCCCCCCCCCCCATGCCCTGTTTTTTTCTTAATTTAAAATAAACAAGGGCAACTATATAGAGTATGCCCCCTCCTGCAAAGATTCCCATCAAGACATCTTTTATTGACATTTCAGGGAGAAAAAAAGCAGATGATGCAAATATAACCATGCCGGGAATGGAGATAACGTCCGGGATAATTTGATGGTCAAAATCAATAAAGGAAACAACAATCAGTACGCAGACAAAGCTCAGCCAGAAAAACATGGGAAAAGTAAGGTTGAAATTAAGAAATAAAAAAACCGTAAAAACAGCAGTCAGGAGTTCTACCAAAGGGTATCTCAGGGAGATGTGAGTCTTGCAGTATTTGCATTGTCCCTGCAAAAAAATATAGCTTAATATTGGAATGTTGCAAAAATATGGAATATTTTTTTTGCATTCAGGACAAAAGGAAGCTGGAAATACAATGGATTTTTTCAAGGGAATCCTGAAAATACACACGTTTAAAAAACTACCAATACATGCTCCAAAGATGAACAGGATGATAGACAGGGTCATGGTATAATTGATCATGGTATAACTGATCATGGTATAACTGGTCATTTGCAAGTTCCTTTTTGAGTTGTGAGTCTTGAGTTGTGAGATGAAAATAGATTCTCTCTTGTTTCTCACAACACACAACTCATAACTTTTTTACAGATTATCTGATTTTAAAAATATTTTTTCAAGGATATTGTAAAAACTAAATTCTGTTTTATTGTAGAATCAATTAAATATGGAAATAAAGGAGTTTAAATGGCGGAAGCAGATATTGATGATCTCATCGAAATAATAGAAAAAGAGGGTAATATAGAAGATATCCCAAAAATCCTTCCCATGATGCCGGTCAGGGATGTGGTCGTTTTTACGGATATGTTGCTGCCCCTGTTTGTCGGACGGAAAAAATCAATAGCAGCCGTAGAGGAGTGTGTGGAATTCGACCGCTATATTTTCCTATCCGCGCAAAGGGATTCCGAGGTTGAAAATCCCATGGCTGAAGATGTCTATGATATCGGTACAATCGGTCGTGTTCAAAAAATGATTAAAATGCCTGATGGACGGATTAAGGCACTGGTCCAGGGGATTGCCAAGGCAAAGGTCATTGAATATAAAAGGAAGAAAAAATATTTTAAAGTAGATATCGAAATTTTAACTGATATTGAACCTGGAAAAATTGATATTGAAGTTGAAGCGCTCATGCGCAATGTAAAGGAAAGCAGTGAAAAACTATTGGCATTTAAGGGAGAGCTGGCAGGAGATGTGGGGGATCTTTTATCCCATATAGAGTCTCCTGGTAAGCTTGCTGATCTGGTGGCATCCAATTTGAACCTCAAGGTGGAAGATGCCCAGACCCTGCTTGAAATTATCGATACCATGGAACGACTCAGAAAGGTTAACGATCTCCTGGCAAGGGAGCTTGATTTGTCCACTGTCCAGGCAAAGATTCAGACAGATGTCAAGGATGAAATTTCAAGAAATCAGCGGGATTATTATCTCAGGGAACAGGTCAAGGCCATTCACCGGGAACTTGGGGAAAGTGATGACAAGCTTGCTGAGTTGGAAGACTTTAAATCCAAGATAAAAAAATGCAAAATGCCCAAGGACTGTGAAATAGACACATTCAAACAGCTTAAGCGCCTTGAGCAGATGCATTCAGATTCTTCAGAGGCTTCTGTTGTCAGGACCTATCTTGATTGTATTGTGGAATTGCCCTGGAGTCGTTCTACAAAGGATTTTCTGGATATTAAAAAATCCCAGGAGGTCCTGGATAAAAATCATTATGGACTTGAAAAATCCAAGGAAAGAATTCTTGAATATTTGAGTGTCAGAAAGCTGAATCCCAGGAAAAAAGGTCAGATAATATGTTTTGTGGGACCTCCGGGTGTGGGGAAGACTTCCCTGGGCCAGGCCATTGCCAAGGCCATGAAACGGAAATTCCACAGGGTGTCTTTGGGAGGGATCAGGGATGAAGCAGAGATCCGGGGGCATAGGAGGACCTATATAGGTGCCTTGCCCGGCAGGATTCTGGAAGGACTGCGTCAATGTGGAAGCAATAATCCGGTATTTATGCTGGATGAAATTGATAAGCTTGGCAATGATTTCAGGGGAGATCCTTCTTCTGCGCTTCTGGAAGCCCTTGACCCGGAACAGAATTTTGAATTTTCAGATCATTATCTGAACATGCCCTTTGACCTTTCCAAGGTATTGTTTATTTTAACTGCCAATATGTCTGATACCATTCCTTCGGCCCTGCTGGACCGAATGGAAGTGATTCATATTTCCGGATATACCCGCCAGGAAAAAATAGTGATAGCGGAAAAACATCTTTTTCCGAGAAAACTTAAAGATAATGGTCTGATAAGGCGATCCATCCATATCAGTCCCCCTGCCATGGAATCAATTGTTGCAGAGTATACCCTTGAGGCTGGATTACGGGGGTTGGAGCGCAGGCTGGACAGGATCTGCAGAAAGATAGCCAGGCAGATTGCAGAAGGCCGCAAGGGAAAGTTTGTCATAACAAAACAGAACCTGACCCAATATTTAGGGCCTCCCAAGTATATATCAGAACTGGACCAGGAAGAAAGCCAGGTCGGGCTTGCAACAGGCCTTGCCTGGACAGAATATGGTGGAGAACATCTTTATATTGAGATTTCTTTGTTTCCCGGGAAAGGCGAGCTCCTGGTGACAGGTCAGATCGGAGAGGTGATGCAGGAATCTACCCGGGCAGCCCTCACCTATACCAAGGCCCATCAGAAGGATTTTGGTATTGATAAAGATGCATTTGAAAACCAGGATATCCATATCCACGTGCCTGCCGGAGCTATCCCAAAAGACGGACCATCTGCCGGCATTGCCATTGCCACGGCATTGATATCTGCCTTTACCAATAGAAAAGTGAATCACAAGGTTGGTATGACAGGTGAGATTTCCCTGCGGGGCAGGGTGCTGCCCATTGGAGGGCTCAAGGAAAAAACCCTTGGTGCTCTCAGGGCAGGGATCAAACATGTTGTCATCCCTGAAAAAAACCGGAAAGATCTTTACGATATTCCCAAAGCCGTTAAAAATAAGTTAAAGTTTACCTGTGTCAAGGATGTGAAAGAAGTGCTTGAAATTGCCCTGGAAAAGGCAGAATAATTTGCGGATTTTATCTTTGAGTACTGCGGAGCAGGGATGCAGCCTTGCTTTTTTTGACAACAGGATACTGGTTTGTGAGGAGTACTGGGCAAGCAGGCAGACCCATTCAAAAAGGGTTATGGCAATGGTGAAAAATATAGTTGAGAACCGCGCAGGGTTTGAATTATCAGAAATTGACGGATTCATTGCAGCAAAGGGTCCGGGCAGCTTTACCGGGCTGCGCATTGGAATTTCCGTTATAAAGGGTCTGGCCTATGCCCTGTCCAGACCTGAAGCCGGGGTCTCAAGCCTTGACGGGATAGCCTATAGATTCTCCCACGCATCGGTTCCTGTCTGTGTGATGATGGATGCAAGGCGCAATGAAGTATATTGTGCAGTATACCATTTTAAAAAGGGGGCTCTGGTAGAAAAGAGCGATGAAAAGGTTTGTTCACCCGGGCAGGCGGTTTCCCTGGCAGGTGAGGATGCTTTTTTTGCAGGATCAGGATCAAAGGCTTACCAGGATTTGATTCTGGACCTGACAAACCAGACTGCAATTATTTCCTGTGAATCCATGGATCATGTCAGTGCTGCAGCCCTGGTGCAGGCCCTATTCATAGATGATGATTTTTTTAATTGTACAGAAAATATACTGGTGCCTTCCTATATCAGAAAATCAGATGCAGAGATTCATTTGAATGAAAAATCTGCTTAAAAAACAAGCATATTGACAGGATGGTTGATTTTTTGCTAATATATAAGGGATATAGCTTTTAAAGAAGAGAGTTTATGGATAATTCAAAATGGCCTGGGAGAGCGGTGTTACCCGTTGCAATACCAGGTTTGAAGTTTATTATTGTATTCATCCTCCTGACGGGGATGCTTTTTTATTTTGGGTGGATGATAACTGCCTGGATCTTTTTTTGTCTGACCCTGTTTGTATGCTGGTTCTTCAGGGATCCGGAAAGGGAAATACCTTCAGGTGAAAATGCAATGGTTTCTCCGGCAGACGGCAGGGTGATTATCATTGATAAATTGGCTCAATGTGAATATCTGCCAGGTTCCTGCCAGAAAGTGAGCATATTCATGAATGTGTTTAATGTTCATGTAAACAGGATCCCCTTTGATGGTGTAATTGAAAAAGTACAATACAATCCAGGTAAATTTGTGAATGCATCATTTGATAAAGCATCCATTCACAATGAGCGTAATGCCCTGGTTGTGAAAACCGATGCAGACAAAAAGTTTGTTGTTGTACAGATTGCAGGACTTGTTGCCAGGAGAATTGTTAATTGTGTGAAAGCAGGTGAGCGGATTAAAAAAGGGGACAGATACGGCATGATCCAGTTTGGATCACGCCTGGATCTTTATCTGCCAATGGATTTTGATATTGCCCTTAAGATGGGACAAAAAACAAAGGCCGGTGCCACTGTGATCGGATACATGAACCAATAGGAAAACAGGGCTGATAAGGGATTATAACCCATAACAAAAAAAGTAAAGAGTAAATACCTGACCCTACTTATTTAGGAGTAAATTGTAATTTTGGAGCAGATACCCATTACCAAAGAAGGCTATGAAGCCTTAAAAAAAGAATTGGAAAGACTTAAGACTGTAGAACGTCCTGAAAATATCAAGTCAATTGAAACGGCCCGGGCCCACGGCGACCTGTCGGAAAATGCAGAATACCATGCAGCCAAGGAAAGACAGTCTTTTATAGAAGGGCGTATCGGGGAAATTGGTTATAAGATGGGCAATGCAAAAGTCATAGACCCGGATACGGTTTCCAAGGATGTCATCCGGTTCGCAAGTCGTGTTTTGGTTGAGAACCTCGATTCTGAGGAAGAAGTTGAATATATGATCGTAGGCCCTGATGAAGCAGATATTCAGAAAGGGAAAATTTCAGTGGCATCTCCCCTTGGCAGTGCTTTGATTGGAAAAATGCCTGGGGATGAAGCTGTGTTGCAGGCTCCTGGTGGTAAACGAGTTTATGAGATTATTGATATTCTCTAGGTCGGCGACAATAAATAAATTTGGAGGAAATAAATTTGGCACGAGTAACCATAGAAGATTGTTTAAAAAATGTTGATAATAGATTTTCCCTTGTTCACCTTGCTGCAAAACGTGTGCGCCAGATAAGAGAGGGAGCAGACCTGTTGGTGAAATCTTCAAAAAATGAAGATGTTGTAACAGTCTTAAGAGAGATTGCTGCCAACCGTGTTATTGCAAAGGGAAAAGTAAACCCTGAAAACGAATAAAAACATAAAGGGTAATATATTCAGGGTAATGGCAATATTGCCTCTGACTATCTTTTAGAAATTGAAGATGATTGACATCCAGAACCAACCGGATTTTAGAAAAATTCCAATTGATAAAGTGGGCATCAAAGGGCTTAAATACCCTGTAAAAGTACAGGATAAAACCAGGGGTATTCAATCCACAGTTGCCGATATTGGTATGTATGTAGACCTGCCCCATCAGTGCAAAGGTACCCACATGAGCCGGTTTGTGGAGATTTTAAATACATCCAGAACCAGGGTTTCCCTTGAGTCTCTGACCACGATTCTCGAAGACATGAAGAAGATTCTGGGTGCAGAATCATCCCACATTGAAATTAAATTTCCCTACTTCATTGAAAAAAAAGCTCCCAGTACTGGAGCTAAAGGTCTTATGGATTATACCTGTACAATTTCCGGGTCATCTGATGCTGAAAATAATACTGATATTATTTTAAAGGTCGCGGTTCCTGTAACATCGGTATGTCCCTGTTCAAAAGAGATCAGTGAATATGGAGCCCATAACCAGCGGGGTGAAGTGCTGGTGAACACCCGGTTTAAAAAACTCATCTGGATTGAAAACATTGTTGAAATTGTGGAAAATTCAGCTTCCTGTGATATTTTTTCCGTCCTGAAACGTGCAGATGAAAAATTTGTTACTGAAAAGGCTTATAATAACCCCAAGTTTGTTGAGGATATTGTCCGGGATGTTGGAAAAGCCCTGATGGATGATAAAAATATCACCTGGTTTTCCGTGAGCGCTGAAAATTTTGAATCCATCCACAATCACAGTGCCTACGCCTATATTGAAAAGAAAAACGGCCTGGCAGATTAAAGTCAAAGGTCTTTTGTGAGCATTTTTACTCTTTGCAACAGGTCCCGGCGAAGGGAATTATAACTTTTATTCTTTTGATTGACCATGATCACAAAGGGATACAGCCTTTTATTTTTTCCCTGGATAAACCCGGCCCTGGTTCTTACTCCAGACAGGGTCCCGGTTTTATAATATTCATTCCCTTCATGTCTCAGCAGGGTATGATATGGCATAAATTCCATCAATATAGTCAGCATCTCATGGGGTGAGATCCTGTTTTTCCTTGAAAGTCCTGAACCTTCTTCAATTTGAAAATCTGTTAGTCCCAGTTTTTTTCCTGCAAATATTTTAAGTGCTGTAACACCCTTGTCCAGGGTGGCCGGGGGGGAATATTTGTCAGCTCCCATGGACAGTATCAGCTGGTTTGCAATGAAATTATTTGAATGCCGTAAAAGCTTTTGAATTACCTGCTCCAACCGAAATGGCGACTTGAAAGCAAGCACCCTGGCCCTGGGGCAGGGTGCTGGAAAACTCCCAAGCAAGACCCGGCCTTTGACTTGTATACCGGCTTTTTCAAGGAAAAATTTTATCAGCATGCCCGGGTAAAGATTTCGCTGTTCACGCGATAGGAGAATCCTGCCCCGGGTTTGATTGGATACTTTTATATCCTCCAAAAAATCAGGTAGTAGAGGTGTCTGGGGTTCAGCGCTTATGTAATCCCTGGTCATGGGATCCAGTTTAAAAGATATGGTATTAAAGTTTGCACACAAGGCACCAGTTGTGGCGTCATAGGGGTTTAAAGAGTTTCCTGTCCCCGGGATATGGATGTTTTCAGAGAAAAACCCCTGATCAATGATGATATTATTGATATCTTTGGTATCGATTGTCAGGGAAATCTGCTGGCATTGTTCCTTGATTACTTCGGAAATGAACAATGGATCCCCAAAACCTTTTATATATAGATTTTTAGATGTCCTGTCATGGGCATAAATGGTTTTAAACCTGTGATTCATTCCAAAGTGTTGAATAGCAGCAAGGCTTGTGAAAATTTTTAAAATGGAGGCTGGGATGAATTTTTTATCTTTATTCCGGGAATATAAAATTTTTCCCTGGTCATCTGCCAGCAAAACCCCTGTATATTTTTCCATGGCCGTTGCAGGCTCCATGGCCATTGCCTGAAGGGGCAAAAAAAGAAATACCAGGCCCAGGAAAAGGGGTTTAAAAGGAATGCGGGTCTTGTCCGGGAAAGGGCATGGATTATTTGAATGCAAAGATTTATTTGAAGAGTAAAAGCAAGTCATTGAGTTTCTCTTTTATCATGGATTGCATCTGTAGACTTTGCCATTGATCTGGAAAACTTAAGGAGCTGAATTCAAATTCCGCAGTAAATGTGAATGATTTATTACCCTTGTCTGAAACCCTGGAAATAGAAACCCTGGAAATATGGACAGGAGCAATGATAACTCCCTCATAACTGACAATGGTCACAAGATTTTTTGTTTTAACGGATTTAAGCCCCTTGCCTGTTAATATTTTTTTTAAAGCAGTTTCTTTGGCACGCTGGGTCAGCCTGTTTTTTGACTCTCCCTGCGTCATGGATATGACGCAGGGAATGGAAACTAGTGAAAATTTTTCCGCTCTGAACTCATTCTCGGCCGGAACCATTAAAAGATTTTCGTCAGTGATTTGATGATTAGATGATTTTACATCATACCTGACATAATATGTTTTAATGGCTGTATGGTCAGCTATTGCCGATTCTAATGGCACAAGTACTCTCAATGCCAGGACAGCTGAAAAGATTAAAATAAAATAATTAGAAGCTGTTGGCATAATTTTTGTAGATATTTTCAATATGGTTTTCAATATGGTTTTCAATATGGTTTTCAATATGGTTTTCAATATGGTTTTTATTTTAGTTTTTATTAGAAAAGTTTTCATAAAATTCTAAATTCTAAAATTTGTATATTTTTTTCAAACATTAAATGACAATTCTAAATTACCGTGGAGTGATGGTAGCAAACATTTAAAAAAGAGGAAATAGAAATGAAACAAGCAATTCATACTTTCTGCCTGGCTGCGTTTTTGTTAATCATATTGTCAGGTTGCAGTTTCACCAGACAGGATACGGCATCCGCTCCAGGGCAGGTGCTTGAATTGAATCAGGGGGACGGAAATTCCCAGAAAGTTGTCACCTTTGATGTGATCGGTAAGGGGTTGGAACCTGAAAATGCACTGACCAAAGGGTCAGCCAGACTCTTGGCTGAACGTGCAGCAGTGGCTGACGGTTATCGGCAGCTGGTGGAAAAGGTTAAGGGTGTGTATGTGGATGCCTTTATGAAAGCCGGTTTTGGTAGTGTGAATCAGGATATGATTACCACAAAAACACAGTCCTGGCTACGGGGTGTTGAGGTGGTCGGAATTCGTGAGGCTGAATATGGTATCATGGAAGCACACATGCGTTTAAGTATATATTTTTCAAAAAAAAATATGGTTTGGTGGCCCATAGGCCTGGGACCGGGAGTGAAACCTGTTGAGAATCAGTCCATGAACAGGATCAATATCCTGGGTTTGGCAGATAACCACGGTGGCATATAATCCGGAGGCGTTCATCATGGATAAGCAGCAAGGGGATTTCAGAGCAGGCCTTGAAAAATTATTGATCTGCCTGTCTGTGTTATGTTTTATTGGATTTTTTGTCGCAATGGCAGAAGCAGATCAGGATAATGAAGCCGGCAATCTGGACACACAGAAAAACATAGTCCAGGATTATCAAGATCAGATTATTTTTATCCAGTCGGAGATTGGAAAAATTCAACAGGATATGGACTGGCTCTCCCTGAAAATAAAAAAAATGGAAGATTTCGATCGATTTGTCTCCAAGAAGTTGTATAGATCAATTGCCTTTAAAGAATCAAAAATTAAATCATTGAAAAAATTGAAACAACGGTATGAACAACTTGTAAAACAAGCAATACCATCCTTCAAGGCCATAAAAAATAAAAGGAACCTCAATTCAGGCTTTGAAAAAAACCTTAGAAAGAAAATTTTACTCCTGGGTCTGGAAGACTGGGTGGAGTTGATTTCGGATAGTCCTCTTCGGTTGGAAAACAGACTCCCAGTTTTATTTACCTCGGGCAGTGCTTCCATTGCAAAGGGATATGGATCATTTATAAAAAATCTGGCTGCCCTTGTTAAAGGGTATGACGTCCGGATTATTATTGACGGATACGCAGATACAGACCCCATCCGCACAAAACAATATCATTCCAATTTCGAACTTGGCGCAGCAAGGGCAGCGGCTATTGTTCATACCCTTGTCAAACACGGGGTTAAACCTTCTGTTTGTAAAATTGGCAGTACTGGAGAATACAGGTTTGATTCCCATAAAGCATCTGAATGGAAAAATTTACAGCGCCATGTCAATATAGCCGTTTTTTTTCTTGGTAAGGTGTAAAACCTGTTTTGTCCAGGCATCTCCAGCACCTGATTTCTATTTGGTATTTTAAAAAAAAGCATTTATTTCATTTTGGGTATGGTTTACTATTCAAGTTATTCCTGTGGTATGACGATTCGTTTCATATCTGGACATGAAGAATCTGTAAATAACTTGAAAGAGGTATAACAATGAAAAGAACAATGCTTTTATTTTTTCTGGTTACAGTACTTGTTGGCCTGACCGGCTGCAATTCCTATTTTGCATCGCCTGGCCCTGTGATTGAAAAGGGTCCTGGAAACTCTAATGATAACAGGATTGTCACTTTTATGGTTAAGGGAAAAGGCGTAGAACCGGAAGCCTCCATTACCAAAGGCCAGGCAAGGTTGATGGCGGAAAGAGCCGCTGTTGCAGACGGATATCGCCGGTTTGTGGAAAAATTAAGGGGTGTTTATGTTGAAGCATTTACCAAGTCAGGATATGGAATTGTTGACAAGGATTTTTTGTATACAAGGACCCAATCTCTTCTCAGAGGGGTTGAAATAAAGGAAATTACCCATGGGGAATATGGAATTGCCCAGGCCGTCATGGAGCTCAGGGTTAATTTTTCACGTCATGGAATGATCTGGTGGCCTGAAGGTCTTGGGAAAAATTCCAGGTATTTTAAGACTGCTGCCCGGTCCGAACAAATTTGATTGACAGGTTTGTTTGATTGACAGGTTTGTTTTATCGAGAAACCCAGATAAATTTAATTGGAGGATTATCATGAAACATTGCCTACCCATACCCGGTCTGATTCCATGGCTATTGTTTTCCGCCTTGAGCCTGTCTTTATTAGCTTTTCCTGCTTTTGCAGATTCATCATTGGAAAAAGAACATGTTTTGCTCAGGGAATATAAGGACAGCATAAAAACAATAACCCAGGAAATTGATGATCTAAAAGAAAATCTTGAGTGGCTGGAATTCAAAATCATGGGAATGAAGAATCTTGATAAACCAGTCCCTTCCCATCTTTATGAATCTGTCTCCTATAAAAAAGTAAGAATAGATGCCCTTGAAAAAAAAAGGCAGACTCTTAAAAAATCCCTTGGAAAGATTGCAGCAGACATTCTTGATTATGAATCATCAAATCAAAAAACAAGTATTCAAAACAAAATTATCGATCAGATAAAAAATTCCGGACTTTTTGAATGGTTTGAATTGATCCCGGATACAGAAAAACTAAAGATCAGAACAACCCAGCCCATTTTTTTTGCTTCAGGCAGTGCCGTTATTCCAGAGGAATATAATTCATTCCTGAAAAAAGTGTCTTCATTTACCAGAGACTATAAAGTCTGGATACTTGTGGACGGTTTTGCCGATGAAGATCCCATAAAAACAAAACAATTTCCCTCTAATTTTGAACTGGGCGCAATCCGGGCTGCAAATGTGGTACATGCCCTTGTCACCCATGGTATTGATCCCTCTGTATTCAAGGTCGCAAGTACAGGAAAATACAGATTCCCTGATGAACGTCAGCCTTCTGAGAAAAAAGCATTTGAGCGGTATGTGAACATTACAATTTGCTTTGAAACTCCTTGATGGATTTTTGTTCTCTTTACAAGGTTCAAAATTTTTTTTAAAATCTTTTATGCATTTCTTTTTTTTAAAAAATAGTCATCATTATTTCAGATCATGATACTGAGAAAAAAAATATCGATACTGATAATCATTGGTATCGCAATTGGTGTCGCAATTAGTGTCGTGATTTGTGAAAACGGATTCTGTGATATCTCTTTTAAGGCGGAACCCCTTGCAAGTGATGTTTATTTTTCCGATCTTTTTATAGATGATGAAGAAAGGGCAGAGTGGTATAAATTGTGGACCGGTGATGCATGGGGTGGTGGAGATTTTGTTGATACAAGCGCTTTTAATGAATATGGAGGTGGATGGATCCAGGGAGAGGATCTTTCACAGCTTCAGGTTGATTTTGCCCAGGCCGATGATATTGAACTGTGGGTGGGCCGGTGGAATGGTTCAGACCTGAAAATCACCTGGAGTAGCGGGGCTGTAAATTTCAATAATATTTCAGGTGCAGATGTTACTACCTCGGTGACCGGTGATTTGCCCTTTGACCAGATGTTTAGTGATATGAATGTTTCCCCTGGAACATGGTATAGGCTATGGTTGGGAAATGCTGTGGGTACTTCAGGGGATTTTATAGATACAACAGAATACTATGCCGGGGGAAACGGGTGGATCAGGTCTGAAGATCTTGGTAAAATAACTTTTCCAGCACCTGAATCCGACCATTCCATTGAACTATGGGTTCAAGTTTACACAGATAATTCAGGCATAAAGGGTTGGGAACATTGGCCTGTTACGAATATACGAGAAGAAAACTATAGCCTGAGCGGTATGGTAATCGCAGGTTCAAATGCAGCCATTGACTCAGATGTGAATGATCCGGAAGCCCCCTATGCTTCCAATGACACAGCTGACGATGCCCAGTTTCTAACGCGTCCAGTCACCCTTGGCGGTTATGTGAATCAGCCTCTGTCCGGAAATTTGGGTCGTTCCTTTGAACAGGGTGACATTAACGATGTGTACAGGGTAGATCTTCTGGCAGGAGATTATATCAGGCTCAATATTGCTGAAGTTTTCAGAACCAACCTGGATATTTATCTATACGATGCTGTCAGCCTTGAACTCATTGATTCGAGTATAGCATTTTCTGATACTGAGTCTATTTTAGTGGCTGAATCTGGTGCCTATCTGATCCAGGTATATGCCAGACGGAAAGCATCCAATTATACTCTGACCATTGGTCAGATAAATGATGGACTCCAATTCATCCAGTCAAAGGGACTCAGGCTGGGCAGCCAATTTATTCCTGGTGAAATCATTGCCAGGTTTAAAGAGAACCAGGATAAAACTATTTTCAGTCAATCAGAGCTTTTCACTGCTCTTAAGATTGAACCCAGGGCGGGATGGGCACTAGTTATGATATTATGCAGGGCGTGCGTTATGCATCGG
Organism: Desulfobacteraceae bacterium; assembly: GCA_029939535.1. Classification (GTDB taxonomy): domain Bacteria; phylum Desulfobacterota; class Desulfobacteria; order Desulfobacterales; family Desulfobacteraceae; genus NBML01. Next base: position 41,019 of record JAOZST010000007.1, read on the forward strand.
GACTTGATAATGATTCCGGTATTATTTTGGATCAACCCGCAGATATTATTAATTTGAGTCTGGGTGGAGGAAGCTATTCCCAAAGTGAGCAGGAGGTTTTCAGCCAGGCAAGGGATGCAGGAGTTATTATCATCGCCGCGGCAGGCAATTCAGCCGATAGTTCATTGTCCTACCCGGCAGCCTATGAAGGGGTGGTTTCTGTGAGCGCGGTTACCATAAATGCCGACCTGGCACCTTATTCAACCTTTGGCTCCACCATTGATGTGGCAGCTCCTGGCGGAGATTTTTCTACTGACCTCAATGGTGACGGATATGTTGATGGTGTCCTAAGCACTGCAGGAAATGATTCCACGGGAGACATTCAAATGACCTATACATTTTACCAGGGTACATCAATGGCTGCGCCCCATGTTGCAGGGGTCGTGGCCCTGATGAAATCGGTACGGCCGGGCATGACGCCGGATGAATTTGACGGTTTCCTTGGGAGTGGTGCCATTGTCAAGGATATTGGTTCTCCCGGGCACGACGATCTATATGGGTATGGTTTCATTGATGCCGGCAAAGCGGTTGCTGCAGCAATGGACGGGACCATAACCACGGTTTTAAGTATAACGCCCAATAATTTGAATATGGGGTCTGCAAATCAATCCGCTTTTTTGACCTTGTCAATGATCGGTGAAGGTCCACTCCAGGTTACCGATATAATTGAAACAGCGGACTGGCTCTCCATCAGTCCAGAGCAGGTGGATGAAAATGGTCTGGGTACTTATAAAGCCACTATTAATCGTGAAGGGTTGGACAATGGTATTTATTCCACAATCCTTGAATTTGTTTCAACACAAAATACTGCCCTGGTTCTTGTGGAAATGCGGGTTTCAGATTCGATTATGGTTCCCGATGCGGGCCAGCAATATGTCCTGTTGGTAAACTTTGATACCAGTGAGGTGGTGGATGTGATATCAACACGGGGGGAAAACGGAGTTTATGAATATCAGTTCACAAATGTTCCGGCTGGCAGTTATCAGATTTTTTCAGGCACAGATTCCAACAATGACGGATATATTGGTGATGCTGGTGAAGCCATAGGTGCCTATATTTCAATGGATCAACCCACCATAATCAATGTGACCGGCAATAAAACTGATTTAAATTTTGTGACTGAATTTAGTGTGGATATACTTGAATCTGAAAATATGGGTCAGGAGCCAGATAATTATTGCAAAACAATAAATTCCATTTCATCACTCCAGCTGCCAGGCCCCTCTTTGTTCCAGCCTTTGACACGCCATTTAAAACAGCCTGCTGCAAAATACCTGCCATCACTCCATTTGCTGCCATACTCATTCCACGATTTAACAAACCATTCATACTCATCTTCAGGCAATTGTGAATCCAAAACAACAGAACAATGGTTTCCCAGGCAAATATCAGCTGCCTCATACCAAAGGGCAAAAACCTGGTTTTGTTTTTTGTCCCGGATATACAATCGATACCATGAAGCAGAGTTTTCTTTCTCCCAGTAGAAAACAGGCAATTGTTCCTGGATTTTCTGAACAGGGGAAACAAGGGTCACAGAATCAGGTGGATAATTGCTTTCAGGCTGATCTGTCTCATATATCTGAACATATACAAATTGACTTCAGGTTCTGGCTCAGAATCATCTTTGGGAAAGGCAAATGCACGCACAACCATGTCCTGGGAATTTACAACCGGTTAACTCATTGGTGGTTGGATTTTTACCTTCATAGGTAAACTCATCCCAGTAATCATATCCAGAATTTATTTCCAGGGGTGTGGTTCTTTCGATCCATGCCGTGACTAACATTGGGATAGCGAAGTAAGATGCTGTAGTAGGATTCCCACTCGGTTCTGTCAGGACCTGTGGGAATACAAAATCCATAGTCAGAAAAGCATGTTCCTCCTTCCGTTAAATCTCCTGTATTCACTATGCAGGCCGGATGAATAAGTCCTGAATTCATATAGGTTAAAAAAGCTTCAAAATTTTCAGTGGCTAAATCATTTGTAGCTTCTCAACCCCCTTTCTATGGCTTTTTCAGCAGCAGACTCAATAATGGCTGCTTTATGTTTCCGGGCCAGATTAACGATTCCCTGCAAGCGCCGTTGCCCGGTCCGTCCCTGCTCCCCAAAAATAAGTTCGCACAGGTTTTTGGTTTGAGGACCTATACTCGCAGCTTTGCCC
>JAOZST010000257.1:0-4156 GCA_029939535.1 Desulfobacteraceae bacterium
AGTTGTATTATTGGGCAAGAGAAAAAAAAGCTGCATCTGCTGAAGTTGATTTTGTTATTGCCAATAATAAAAGACAAATCATTCCAGTGGAAGTAAAGGCGGGAAGTACGGGCAGTTTACGCTCGCTGCAAATCATGGTCATTGAGAAATCGCTTCATCATGCGGTCCGATTCAACTCAATGCCGCCTTCAATATTCCTGGAAAAAAGAAACACTGTCAAGGGTATATCCCGCTTTATTCTGTATTCTCTGCCTCACTATCTTTCAGGACAGTTGTTGAGATTAGTGAATCAAATAAAAGAGAACTGAGCAAAAACTGCAATGGTCCCTTAGAATTGCAATGAATAATCCCGGTGGATGGACTGGCATCTGGCAACTGATTTAACCTGATCAGAAGTCAGCCTTCGCTGAAGTCTAAGTCCGATGGAATTCTTTATAGCATTGTCATAGGCCAAAAGAGCAGGGGCAATTACAGCTGTTGCATTCCGGCGCCAGTCAACTTCAGCAGCATATAACTTCAGCCCCTCTTTTACGAATTTGACAGCCTTTTCCGGTTTTGGTTTTTTCTTTTTCATAGTCCTGCGTGCCTTGGATAATTTGGATTTAATGGAGCTTGTGCCTGCCACCTTACCAAGAGCCCTTTCCGCGTTTTTGATTTGATCCATGGCATTCTTGGCTGATTCATTGACAATTACAGCTTCAAGGGCTGCCAATAGTTGTTCAAGAGAAGCCAGTTCATCTGCTCCGGCGATAACTTTTTGTAATTCCTGAATGGTTTCATAGGACTGGTCAACATTGTTCCGGTAATTTCTACGGGCTTGTTTTTCAGCCTTTGTCAATTCCACATAACGTTTTCGTATTCCAGGCCAGGTTTCAGGAATCTGGTTTTTAAGGTCTTCCATGGAAGTCTCTTTTTCCTTAATTGCTGCTTCAGTCAGGCTCAGGAATTCCTTGTCCAGGGTATCGTTCCTGGAGCCCCTGGTCCAATCCTTTTTCAATCCTTCTATTTCCAGTTTGAAATTGCGAATTTTTTTCTGCAGGCTGCGGGCATACTCATGGTGTGGACGGTATTCAGGTGAATAGGCGGCAAGACCTGCTTCAGCCTCACGAATTTTTTCCACCAGATCGAAGGTATTCAATGCCCGTTCCAGACTTTTTTTCAATTTTTTTTGCCATTTTGTCGGCAGACTACTCATATCAATGGCACCCATGGTGTTGATATGGCCCTGCAACTGCTCTTCTTCATTGTCATAAAAATCAAAGAGATATTCCTCAATGCAGAACTGCATACGCGGATTGATGGGTGGAGGGGCAGTTTCAGAAGAGAGAGCAATACTTTTGGGAAGATAGTTCACCATACTTGGAGAAACAGCAATAATTATCAGAGCAACCACCTGCAACCCAATAAAGGGAATTGCTCCGCGATAAATTTCAAGTGTTTTGACTATGGCCGGTGCAACTCCCCGGAGATAAAACAGGGCAAAACCAAAGGGAGGTGTCAGAAATGAAGTCTGGAGATTAAGACCAACCATCACTCCAAGCCAGACTGCTGTCACATTGGCACCTGGATCGGCAAGCAGTATCGGTGCGACGATTGGAACGACAACTACAGCTATTTCGAGAAAATCAATGAAAAAACCGAGAATAAACATCACCCCCATTACCACCATAAACTGGACCCAGAATCCTCCGGTAAGACCGGTTAAAAAATCTTTAACCAGTTCTTCTCCTCCAAAACCTCGAAAGGCAGAGGTCAGCATGGCTGCACCAATGAGAATAATAAAGACCATGCAGGTGGTTTTGGAAGTTTCCACCATTACATCGTTGAGGATATTATCAATTTTGTATATCCGCCAGGTACTCCAGATCACGGCAATCAACAGCACCGTGACAGTAACTGCAGCCATGAAGATACCGATTCCATCCCCTGGCTTGATGCTTTTTACGTTCAAATCAAAGAAGGAGAGGATAATCCCAAGAATAATGGTTGAAGCAATTGCAAGGATTGCAGGGTAATAGGTGCCTTTTTCGCCTTCGTACAGGCGGTACCCTCCCATGATTATGGCTCCCACAGCACCAACCGAACCTGCCTGATTAACTGTGGCAACTCCCATGATGATGGACCCTAGAACCAGAAGAATAAGGGTCAGGGGCGGTGTTAAAGCCATGAAAATGGTTGTGAAGAATTTTTTATCATACTTTCCTTCATACCTTACAGGCGGAGCTGAGCCTGGCTTGACTATTGCTATAAACAGAATATAAAGGATGTATAACCCCACAAGCACCAACCCGGGTACCAGGGCTCCCATGAACATTTCACCGGCACTGGTGGAGGTTACATCCAGTATCGAAGGCATTGAAAATTCACCGGTTGCAGCTTTATAGGCTGCTTTTCGGATGGTACTGGCCTGATCCGAGGCACTGGTTAACTGATCGGCAAGAATAATAAGAACAATGGAGGGAGGAATGATTTGTCCCAGGGTTCCAGAGGCACAGATTGTTCCCGTTGCCAATGGTTTGGAATAATTGTTTTTCAGCATTGCCGGAAGTGAAATCAAGCCCATGGCAATGACCGTTGCCCCGACAATACCGGTGGTGGCCGCAAGAAGTGCTCCAACCAGGACAACGGAAATGCCCAGGCCTCCTGGAATCGGCCCGAACATCTGGGCCATTGCAACCAGAAGATCTTCGGCTATCTTGGAACGTTGGAGCATGATTCCCATAAAAATAAACAAAGGAACAGCAATCAGGGTATCTCGCTCAACATCCCAATAGAGACTTCGAAAATTTGTTACTCCGGCATTGAGCCATTGTATGCCCCCCCCTTCCACAAAGTAGGAGCTGGAATCTCCTGCAAAGATATAACCGCACAACGCTGCCAATCCAATGGATAAAATTGCAGCCCCAGGCAATGAAAAGGCAACTGGAAAACCAGAAGAAAGCGCAATTACCATCATTAAAAGAAGAATAGCGAGAAAGACCAATTCCATTTAATTATCCTTTTTACTTTATTGTTGGATTATTTATAGTCGGCCAATTGATCGCCACCAGGTTCATGACGAAGGTCAGCGACCTTTTCGAGAAGATAACTGGAAAATTGAACAACCATGGACACGGCATAGACTACTAAAAATCCAACCATAATATATTTCACATACAGGCCGTAACCTGATTGTGAAATTTCAAAACTATACAAAGGACTGTTGATACAGCTGGTTTTATTCCGCATACCTATGGCGAGGATAACCCATCCCAGGGGCAGGCCCAACATCAGTGTGCCGATTGTATTGGTCCATGCCTTGCTTCGTTTATTGAAACGGGAATAAAGAACATCCACGCGCACATGCCCGTCATGGACCAGAGTATAGGCACTGGCAAAAAGAAATAATGCCGCATACCAGAAACGTACAAGATCCCCCATAAAGGGCTGTTCATAGGAAAAAACAAATCGGGAAATAACAATCTGGAACTCTGCCACTACCACCAGAAAAGCCAGCCAGGTAAATCCCAGGGATTTATTAAAAAAAGCGATTACAAGGGATACCAGTATCAGTGGGAAGTGCACATAAACAGCACGAAACTGTGGGCGCCCAATGGCATCTGTTAAATTATCCCCGATTAATGCCGGCATAAAATTTTCCACCCTGAGAAAGGAGATGATGATATCGGCAATTCCTATAATCAGCACAATCCAGAAGGCAGCACGAATGATATAGGCTGCAAATCCGGTCAATAAATCCGCATCCAAGCGCAAAGCCCGATTGGGAGTCCGCAGTACATAAAGAACAACAATAACAATTGTTCCCAGGTAGCTGAGAAGCTGAAGCCACCCTTTTGTCACCTGGCCATCTGCCAGGGGTGTACGTAAGGGTTCCAGGCCAAACCAGCCCTGGCTTGAAAAAAAAGAGGGCAGCCCGGGCCATTGCTGCCAGTAATTCAGATAATTGTTAATTAAAAAAACCAGCATGACAGCAACAACGGACAATGCAAATATTCGTGTCAGCAAAATAATGGCTGCGGGACCTGTTGCATGGCTTTGGGCTGCTGCACCTGGTAAATTATTTGTATGGATGGTGTCTGATGAGTTCATAGGCTGTGATTTGTTTATAAATTAAGATTGCGGATAACTGGTGCCTGCAAAGTTGTGGAAAGCTGGC
>JAOZST010000081.1:0-4812 GCA_029939535.1 Desulfobacteraceae bacterium
TTTTAAACTCCATACAGGGGTGGTCTGGATTCCTGCGACATCTGACGGAAAATGCTCTCTATTTCAGACCCCCCCTTGGCCGGTTTGGAAAATTTTTAGTAGATTCCAAAGGAGAAAACAAGGATTCCTTTGATATCAAGCAGGCCATACTTCCCCTCATTGATTTTACAAGGGTCTATGCCCTGAAAAACAACATTTCCCAGACAAATACACTGACCCGACTTTTCAGATTATATACCAAAAATGCCTTGAGCAACAAAGAATACAATAACATTGTTCAATCCTATAATTACCTGATGGATCTACGGTTCCGCAGGCAGATCACCACCATCATGGATGAGAAAAAAAAACCGGACAATTATATCAATCCGGGAAATCTTTCTTACCTGGATCAGCAGATGCTCAGGGAAATATTTAAAATGACGGAAAAACTTCAGCAAAAGCTACACTATGATTTTACGGGGATAGCCTAGCCTAATATATCAGATTAATTTTCGCCTTTGTTTTGGAAAGACCATTGAAGGAAACAGACACCTGATTTAATTAAATTCTAAGCATACATTATAACAAAAACTCTTGTTTACAATGCTCACAGAATGCCGTGGACTGTATTTGACGGCAATGAACACATTTATCTATCAGATAGCGATCTTTTCCCTGGGATTTATGGCAATAGGCACATTCCCAATCCTTTTTAGTGGCAACCAATGCATTACAGACAGGACATTTGATGGGGAATCTCCTGAATATTAAAAAGGCAATACCTGCGAAGACAAAAAAAGGACCGATAAGTTTGAATTGGATACTGGAAGAAAATTGATCAAACTCACCGGAACCGGATAAAATAACATAGAGCAGAAAAGCAATGGACGTGACCGCGAGAAATTTAAACCGAAAATGAAAATAGACGCTTTTCAAAGGTTGTTCTTCCATGGACAAACTCCCGGTTAAAGTATTTAATTTATATTTGATTTGCTAATTTTATTATCTTCTCCCGAAATTCCCATCCAAAGTCAACTATCTTTTTTCTTTCTGAAAAGGTTTTCCAAAAAAAAAGACTATATAATTCCAGATAGCGGACCGCCACTCCGGCCAAGCTGGTTTACCCTTTCAATGGTATTTGAATCAGGTTCCAGGGGAGTGGCATGGAATGGTTTTATCCTGGCATCTATAATAAGAGGCCCTGAACATCCCCAGTGTTTATTTATGGTTTTTTCCTTTACCCCGTAAATATCATGGGAAGGATTGGAACGTAAAAAGGTAACCCAGAGAAAATTAGCAAATGTTTTCCGGCTAAACCCGGCATCATCCACCACTACAAACAAGGGGATAGAATCAAGGTCCCAGTCTTTATGGGTATGATTTTGCAAATGTTTTTTCAATTCATTGATCTTTTTTCTTCCAGACGGGTATGAAACAAACTTAGGGCCTTGAATCACAACCATACCAGGGCCTGCAAACCCTGGATCTGAAAATCCTTCCGGAAGAGAAAATCCTTGGGGAAAATCAATGGAAAGACTTCTTTTCCTGGGTCCTGCCGCTGCCAGGACAAGCTTTGATCCAGAGTGAATCTCCGGGGTTGAATAGTCCAGGGTATCCATTGTGGTACGGGTAAAAAAGTGAAGATCAGAAGAAAAATCCAATCGCTCCAGCATGTGGATAAAAAAAGCTGCTTCATCGTTGATGTTCAGCCTTGGATTATCTTCATGGGCACAGACAAACAAATATTTTGCAAGGGAGAGCTGTCCTGTTCCAAGTATGGCGCTGGCATGGGTTAAAAGCTCCCTGGGCGCCCGGTTCTCATAGGGCAGGTAGCGCTCATGGGCCTTGGCCAGCAACAGTGGATGAACCCCTGCATCATCCACCGCATTGACAGCTGTGACCCCGGGAAGAGTATCTGTGATTGCTGAACGCGTTATTTCGTGGATCAGCCTGCCAAAGTTGGAATCCTCCTGGGGAGGCCTGCCCACGACAGTAAAAGGAAATATGGCCCCGGGTCTGTGCCACACAGATTCCACTTTTACATAGGGGTATTCATGCTTCAGGGAATAATATCCAAGATGGTCACCAAAGGGACCTTCAGGTTTGGTCTGGTTGGGAACAATGGTGCCGGTGATACAGAAATCAGCATCATTGGATATGAAAAACCCGTTCCTATGGGTATATTTAAAATTCCTCCCGGCCAGGGCCCCGGCAAAGGCTATTTCCGGTACTCCTTCCGGCAAAGGCATGACCGCAGCAAGAGTATGGGCTGGAGGGCCGCCTATAAAAATGGAGACCCGCAAAGGTCTGTTCAGCTCAAGGGCTTTTTTATGATGATTGCCAATGCCCCGGTGAAGCTGGTAATGGAGACCAATTTCCTGATTGGGTCTATATTCATTTCCAGACATTTGAATCCTGTACATGCCAAGGTTTGATTTTAAAACAGATTCATTTTCCGGGTCCTTGGAAAATACCTGGGGAAGAAGGATAAAAGCCCCTCCATCCTCGGGCCAGCACTGGATCATGGGCAGCTTGTCAATCTGGGTTTTATGTTTTAAAACTTTTGCATTGGCAGATGGGATGGGCAATGCATGGACAAGGGATTTAACAGCCTTAAGATATTTTACCGGTGATTTTATCAGGGCTCCAGGGTTGGATTTTACATCCACAAGGGCCTTGACCTGCTGTAGCTGGGGCTCAAATATTTTCAGGGTTCTTTCATAGGTCCCAAAAAGATTGGAAAGGGCTGGAAAACCTGAATTTTTAACATTGGCAAATAACAGAGCAGGTCCTTGAGCCCCATGGACCCTTCTTGTAATTTCCGCCATTTCAAGACATGGATCAACCTCCTGGTCAATCCTTATCAATTCGTCCTGTTTCTCCAGAAACAGGACAGTATCCCCAAGACTTGTAAACTTCATAATTTAATTCTTTCCCTGTTTCCCAATCCCCTGGTATTGTCCATATAATAAATAATATCCGGTTCAAACCTGTACAGGCTTGCATGAAATTTTAATGAAAAAAAATCCAGAATGCCCACATCATTGGCCTTTATCTTAAAACGTCTGCAATATTTTTTTGCCACTGTTATGGACTTTGCATTCAGAGAAGCTTTTTTTATCTTTCCAGACATCTGAATCCCCTGCAAATTCCTGAAACATGGATCATCTTGAAAAATAGAGACTGAACTTAATTGATTTTTTGCCATTTTAATATGCCGGGCATCTGGATTTGAAAAGAAATAAAACCAATGACCTGTAGATAGATGACCTGTAGATAAATGGCCTGTGAACAAATAATAAACCGGGGCCGACCATGGACCTTCATTATCACAGGTTGCAATGGTCATCACCTTTGAATTTTCAATGAGTTCCTGATACCCCAATTCTTGATACCCCCGGGAGGATTTAGTCGGCATAACCCCAGGCCTTCAACCTTTTATAGGCATACTGGGAGTATTTGTTGGACTGATAATCCACCTGCTTTAAATAGGATGAGTAATTAGTGGCTGCCTCCTGTTTCCGGCCGCTTTTGTCAAGGGTGTATCCCTTGTAAAAGGTCACCTGGGGATTGCCCGGCAAAAGGGCATCGCATTGTTTAAAATCCTGAAAAGCCCGGCTGAATTTTTTTCCCCCCACATAGGATAATCCGGCAAGGTAATATGCCTGGGATTCCAAAGGATACAAATTTTTTGCTTCATTTGCATAGGACAGTGCTTTGGAGGCTTTTTTCTGGATGAGAAGGCATTTTGCCATGAGCACATGGGCTGTATAGTCTTGTTTTGCCTGTTGGATGGCTGATTTAAAAGCTCTGGCAGCCTGGTCATAGGATTCCATGGCCAAGTATTTTTCCCCTTCCTGCATCTTTCGTATGGCCCCTTTTTTTCGGCGCAGAGAATAGGTCTTATCCATATATCGCTCCCGGTTCAAGGGAAAGTCCCGGGTGTTCTGATATAGGGTGTTGTCCCTTGAAACAGCTGCCTCAAGGCGCTGGGAACTCATGGGATGGGTGGCAAAAAGCATCTGGACTGACGAAGGCTGGGCCTTATTTAATGAATTGAGCATTTCCATGAGCCCTACAAATCCTTTGGAAGAATACCCTGCCCCCGTCATATATTCATGGCCCAGGAAATCAGCTTCCCTTTCATTGTCCCGGCTGTACTTTGATAAAAACATGCCCTGACTCAGCATTCCCAGTTGCTGAGTCAATTCCCCGAGACCAGCGCCCTGTGTCCCTGCCAAAATGGAAAGCCCTCCAACCACAAGGGAGGAAAGCTGATTTTTGGATGCCTGCTCCGCAGAATGACGGGCATTGACATGGCCCAGTTCATGGCCCAGAAGTGCTGCCAGTTCTGCCTCATTGTCAAGATCCAGCAAAATCCCCCTTGTCGCTGCAATGGAACCGCCGGGAAAGGCATAGGCGTTGAGATAAGTAGCATTGACACATTGAAAATTATAGGGCATGTCCCTGCGGTGCACAAAGGGCAGCAGGCCTTTGCCCACATCCTTGATATATTGATTCAGGGCAACATCCTGTGTCACGCCATAGTCCGATGAAAACTGGAAAGGAGACTGGCTCCTGTCAATACTGATCTCCTGTTCCCTTGACATCATCATGAGCTGTTTTTTCCCTGTCACTGGATCCACAGCACACCCTGTCAAAAAAGGCAGACTGCCAATGGATACAGACATCATGGCTGAATATTTTATAAAATCCCTGCGGGAGATGGATTTCAAAACCTTATTTTCCAGCTGCACCATATTTTCCCCCTGCACCTTGTTTTTCTCCTGTCTTGTTTTTCTCCTGTAAAGAACAGTCCATGGGAAACCC
>JAOZST010000081.1:4912-15293 GCA_029939535.1 Desulfobacteraceae bacterium
CTTGTTTTTCTCCTGTCTTGTTTTTCTCCTGTAAAGAACAGTCCATGGGAAACCCTCCTGTCTGGAATTTATTCATCAATATTCCTTTGAAACTGCACCTATGACAAAGAAAACAACTGCAAACCCAATCATTGTAACGGAAAAGGGCAATTCATATATCAGATAGGAAAGACTATTCTGAATAAAGGCAACTGGGATCAACTCAACAATGGTTTCTGAATATTCCCCGGTGAATTTTGAAAGGGTCAGGTCCACCCAGAAATTGTCACTTTTCATAAACCTGGAAATCCCTGTGAAAACTCCTATAAAAAATCCTATCAAAACGGAATAAATTCCTAGTCTTGTAAACATATATATTTCCCTGTCATTTTAATTCTGCTGGTTAAAACCTTTTCCTAATATATTCGTGCAAAAATTTTGAGTCAAACCTTTTCTATCTGTGCGATTAGCTTTTAGCCATTAGCGGTTTGCTTTTTGAACTATTCAGCCAGGTTTTATCTGCCACCCACTTTTATTTCCCCTTTCTTTATGGTAAATCCTTGGGACAATTATTATGGCAACTTCAACTACCTTTCAAAAAATTGGTTTTGCATCATTTATCATGATGGCTTCGGTATTTGCCTCCAGGATCATAGGACTTGTTCGTGAATCTGCCATTGCCTGGGCAGGAGGGGCTAAAGCATCTGTGGATGCCTATCAGATAGCCTTTATCATCCCTGAAATATTAAATCATGTTGTTGCCAGCGGGTTTTTATCCATTACTTTTATTCCCATATTTACCCATTACCTTTCCCAAAACAGGGACAGGGAGGGATATCAAATATTTTCCATTATTTTAAACGGCTTCGGTCTTATGCTCATTGGTTTTATTGCCATCACAATGATCTGGACCCCGGAATTTGTGACGCTGCTTGTTCCGGGCATCCAGGACCCCAAAACCTTTGATTTGGCAGTAAAGATGACAAGGATCATTATTCCGGCACAATTTTTCTTTTTCAGCGGCGGTCTTTTCATGGCAATCCAGTTTACAAAAGAAAAATTTTTCATCCCTGCCCTGGCACCTCTGGTTTATAATCTTGGAATTATTATTGGCGGAGTTTTTCTATACCCTTACCTGGGAATGGAAGGGTTTGCCTGGGGGGTTCTTGTGGGGGCATTTTTTGGTTCTTTTCTGATTCAGTTTATGGGTGCAAGGCGGGCTGGACTGCAATATTTTTTCATCTTCAATATTATTCACCCTGATTTTTTAAAATATATTCTTTTAACTATTCCCTTGATGCTGGGACTGACCATGACCTTTTCAACGGAAATCCTGATGAAATTTTTCGGTTCTTTTCTTGGGGAAGGGAGCATTGCCGCCATGAACTATGCCCTGCGGATCATGTTCATCCTTGTTGGATTTTTCGGCCAGGCCGTTGGCATGGCCTCCTATCCCTTTATGGCTAAAATTGCAGCAACCGGAGATCTTCAGCAGTTAAACAATATAATCAATCAGACATTAAAATTCATTTTTCTGGTAATCCCCTTTTCAGTCCTATTCATGATCCTTCGCCATGAAATCGTGATGATTCTTTTTCAAAGGGGCGCCTTTGACACCCAGGCCACCCAGATAACTGCAGGTATTCTCCCCTTTTTCATGGCAGGAGCCTTTGCCTTTTCAGCCCAGACCATTGTATCCAGGGGTTATTATGCCCTTCAAAACACCCTGTTTCCGGCAATTTTTTCCACCTGCTGCGTTTTGGCCAGCCTGCCAATGATCTATGGATTCATGAAAATTCTGGGCATAAAAGGGGTAGCTCTAGGGTTAACAACTTCCGTCACCCTGAGTTCATTTCTTCTTTTTGAGTTCTGGAGCCGTAAAAGCAAAAACACTCAAAAAAATGAGGTTTATCTTTTCTTTCTGAAACTCATCCCTGCCACCCTCATCCTCGGCATCATCCTCCAGACAATATATTTGGGGCTTGGAAAAATACTTGATCCGACCGCTCCCGGACCTGGTCTCATGATCTGCACCATCACAGGCCTTGCCTTTTTACTTTTGCTGCCTGCAATCGGATATGCCCTGGGCATCAAAGAAATCAATATTCTGTATGACAAAATTTTCAAAAGGATAATTCCATGGCAAAAAAACAAAACCCAGGATTTGAACCGGCAACAGAAGAAAAAATTCAAGAAATAGCCCAAAGAATAATAAAAGCCAATCAGGTGATCCTGTTTACCGGAGCAGGAATTTCCACTGAAAGCGGAATCCCGGATTACAGGAGCCAGGGGGGAATCTGGGACAAATTTCAACCTGTTTATTTTGACGAATTCATGACCTCGAAAAAAGCCCGTATCAAATATTGGGACCAGCGCCTGGACATGGAAAAAAGTCTGAAACTTTCCAAACCCAACAAAGGCCATTCCAGCATTGCCCGCCTCCATGAACTGGGCTTTCTGACTGCAATCATAACCCAGAACATTGACGGTCTGCACCAGGAATCCGGTATACCCTCCAGCAAGATCATCGAACTTCACGGCAATACCCGCCGGGTACGCTGCATGAAATGCAAAACCCTTATTTCCTGGGACACAGCAATGGCCATGATTGAGGCTGGAGACAGGGCGCCGGAATGCAGTTGCGGAGGATATTACAAACCCGACACCATCTCCTTTGGCCAGGCCATGCCTGAAGAAGAGACAAAAAAGGCAGCCATGCTCTCTGCCGGAAGCGATGTCTTCATTGTGGTGGGCTCCACCCTCCTGGTCCAGCCGGCAGCACTCATGCCTGGTTATGCAAAAGATGCCGGTGCCTTTCTGGCAATTATAAATCTGTCCCAGACCCCCTATGACTCCCTTTGCAATGTATTAATCCGGGAAAAAGCCGGAAGAATTCTCGAAAAAATCCTAGGCAGAGTTGAAAAGGTCCGGCCTGATAAGGTTCTGCCTATTTATCAACATTAAGATTGATATGCGGACAACCGTTCAGCTTCATAGGAAATTAAAATGACAATTCAATCATGGCTCATGTATTTGACATTAGTATTCGCAGCAACAGCAACACCCGGCCCAGCGGTTCTTTTCATAATGACAAACTCAACCATACATGGATGCAAAAAAGCCTCATTTGCTGCATTTGGTAATATTATTGGTCTTTTTTGCCTTGGTATAATAGCTGTCACAGGATTGGGAACAATACTCAAGACTTCAGAAATTATATTTAATATAATCAAATACGCTGGTGCAGCATATCTGGTCTACATAGGTCTTAAACTGATTTTTCAGAAAAATTTGGATTTTACCGGGATGAAAGAGAAAGTGATTTCAAATGATATTTCATCTCAAAAAATATTTATTCAAGCCTTTGGTGTCGCAATTAGTAACCCAAAGGCAATTGTATTTCTTACCGCCCTTTTCCCTCAGTTTGTAAATATCGAAGAAGCATTAATTCCACAATTTTCTATGCTTATTGCTATATTGATGTTTTTTTCATTTTCCTTTTTAATGTTTTATTCTTTGTTAGCGCACAAGGCAAAAACGTGGCTATCAAAACCAAATCGGATTACAGCTTTCAATAGAACAAGTGGCTCCATTTTTATTGGCTTTGGTGTCCTGCTGGCTACATCATCAAATAAATAGCGTGACTTTGAGTGGGAACCTGAAATGGATTTGTGAATAAAACCAAGTGTCTGTTTATAGATTTTTCATTTGTATAGTTGCCTTCATAATGATTCAAGAAATTGATGTTCAGACAAGTCATCATTAATTAAATCATGACAAAAACATACCATTCCCCTACCATTGAACCGGAATTCTAACCTGTTGGTCCGCCTTATTCTCAAACAGAAGAAAATGGTTTTTTTTACCAAATTCATATAAATCCCGGGTCACCCGGACATCCTGGGTGCAATAGGTGATGATTTTATCCATTTCCCCCTGTTTCCACCATTGAAGTGCCATGAGACCGTCTGCACTTTTTTTAGTACCCAGGGTCTGTTGGGTAAGGTGATCCAGGGAAAGCCTGTATCCCAGTATTTCATGGACTTTTAAGAGAAGGTCAAGACTGGGCAGGCTGTAAAAATCAAATTGGCTGAGCCCGGATAATACCTTGTAGTCAAATTGAACAATATTAAAGCCGATGATCAGGTCCAGTTTCTGCAAATGCTGTATAAGTTCATCCATCTGGTCCTGGAGGTATGTAAAAAACTCATCCGACCCGGAATCATAGAGCACTGCACAGCTTACCCCCATACGTTCCGCCTTGTTCCACCCCCCTACTTCCCTGGCTGACCGCCTGGTTTCAATGTCCAGTACACCATATCTGGATTCTGATTTGCCCAAAGGGGTAGAAATAAGCTGTTTTTTATGTTCCACCTTTATATTCTCTTTGGTCTTTTCCAGAAAAATTGGAATTGTATTACCTGTTCCCCTGCGGTTGACTTCCCGATGGGGGGATTTTCTGGTGCTGTACCAGATATCTCCCTGCCTGCTTCTCAATAATTTTCCCTTATATTCCAGGGCATCTTCATGGGCAATGAGGATCATGGCAGAATCCTTGCCATCTCTTCCCACCCGCCCTGCCCTCTGCCAGGTGGACATGATTGTGCCTGGATACCCCACCAGAACGCAGAGGTCAAGATTACCGATATCAATACCCAGTTCAAGGGCTGAGGTTGAAACCACTGCCAGAAGTTCTCCTGAAGCAAGTTTTTTTCTATGGACCTCCGTTCCTCGGGCAGAAATCCAGCCCGGTAGGCACAGATCTTGTCGGAAAAAGCACTTGCCCTCTGGGAAGCCCAGATGGCAATCAACTCTGTTATTTTTCTGGACTGGGTATAGACTATGGTGCGGAGCTGCCTGTGGACAGCGGCATGAATCAGGGCAATGGGCCTGTGACAGACAATATCTCCTGCAAAACCTTTGGAATTTTTCAGGGAAAGAATATATTTGCCAAGGCTCACAAAATACTCTTGCCCAGGGCAGGCAGGGTCAATTCCACGGCAAGTTCTGCAGTTTTATTGGCCACACCCCTTAGAAGCTGTCCAAAATCCATGGGCACCCCGATAATGCTGAGCTGGTTTGGAATATTGATCTGGTTTGACATGATATCACCTTAAAAAAAGTTCACATTGACACCCCATATAACATAGAGTATGAAATCTATTCAATAAAAAGATACTCTTTATCAGGACCCTTTTGAACTATTGATATATGGAGCAATTGATATTTGAAACAATTGATATTTGAAACGGAAATAATATGGAACGAAAATACGAATTAAAAAGTCAGCAGACCATTGATACAATCACAGCACTTCTGGACAGCGGCGCAAAAAAACTCTCGGTTCTCATCCGGCATTCAGACCGTTTTTTTACCAACGAGGCCAGGATGGAACCATTTATGGGACTGACTGACCAGGGCAAATCCTTTGCCATGGACCTGGGCAGTTCCATTCCTATAGAGCCCAGGCCAAAACTATTTTCCAGTATTTTTGGAAGATGTATTGAAACATCCTACCTCATTGACAAGGGATACACCCGGCAGCATGAGATTTCCCTGGATCACAATATCACCAATGAACTTCTGGCTCCTTTTTATATTAAAGACATTGAAAAGGCCGTTCAAATATTTCAGGCCCAGGGCAGCAATCTTTACATCCGTAACTGGTTTGACAATAAGATTGACGACACAATCATGGAAAACCCGGAAAAAACAGCAGACATATTAAGCGAATACATGACAGATCAATTAAAACACCTCAATGATAATGAAATGGCTGTCTGCGTAACCCATGACTGGAATATTTTCCCTTTAAAAGAATTCAAACTGGGAATACGCCATGAAGCAGCAGGGGATGTGGGGTACCTTGACGGGGTTGTCTTCTATGAAAAAGAGGGGCAATATTTTTTAACCTCATACCAGTCAGAGCCTAAGCAGATATAAGAAAACAGGCAACTCATCTGGCCCTGGCAATAAAAATGGCCCTGACTGGTGCTGGATATCCTTCAATGGTTTTGTCCGGATTTTCGGGATCCAGAAAATCCTTTAGGGACTCTGTCTGAATCCAGTCTGTTTTACGCTGTTCTTCACTGGTGGTTTTTATTACATCCAAACACCGGATATTGGTGAACCCGGCCCTTTCAAGCCAGGATTCCATTGTCAAAAGATCTGGAATAAAAAACACATTTCGCATTTTAGCATACCGGTCTCTGGGAAAAAGACAGATATTTTCTTTTGAATCAATGACCAGATTTTCAAGTACAATTTCTCCTCCTTTTCTCAAAGAAGCATGGATATCCCTGAGCATGTCAATGGGGGATTTTCTGTGGTAGAGGACTCCCATGCAGAAAACCAGGTCAAAATATTGGTCCATTGTGGGTAGTTGCTCATGGGGAATGGGAAGACAAAAGACCTTTTCCTGGCGTAAAAACTTCTGGATTATCAGATATTGATAATAAAAAGAACTCTGGGGCTCCAGGCCAAGAACAAATAAAGGGTCTTTTGCAGCCATGCGGAACATGTAGTATCCGTTACTGGACCCGATATCAAGGATACGTCTTCCTTTAAGATTGGGTAGATGGGGTAACAGCCTGTCCCACTTCATCCAGGACTGCCATTCCGTATCAATGTCCACGCCAAAAAGATTAAAAGGACCTTTTCTCCAGGGGCAGATCCGGGCTAATTTTTCCTGGAGACTTTCTTTTTCAGCCATGGAGATATCTGTCTCATCACCCACAACAATTGTTTTACCCTTGAGATCGGTTTTTAAAGGGATAAAATCCGGTATGCTTTCCAGTACGGTTTTGAATTTTAAGAAATTACCTTTACCATGATCAAGGGATTCTCTTTTTTCCCTGACCACAGCCTTGAAATCTTCGTACCAATTCTCAAACCTGCATTCCGGGTGATGTTTTAAAAATCGTTCCATACTAATTTACTTTATGGCAATCATGGATGAAAAATTAAACCATTTGAGCCAGATATCAAAAAATGAAAAACCAGCATTGAGGATTCGATGTTTATGAACTTCAAGGGACTCCGGGATCAATATTTTTTCAAGGGCATCACGCTTCTGGCTTATTTCAAGTTCTGAATAACCATTTTCAAGTTTAAAGCGCCTATAAAAATCCAATTCCAGGTCATTGCCTGATTGTTTATTGTGAATGGTTTTTTCCGTAAGAAGAACAACGCCTCCCGGTAGAAGACCATGAAATATCCTTTTGATTAATCTGTCTCTTTTTTTTACATCCAGGAACTGCAGGGTGAGGTTGATCAAAACCACTGAAGCATTTTCAATGGGAACATCCTCAAGCTGGTCGCAAATAAGATCAATTTGAAGGGAATCACCCTTATGTTCAAGCCTGGCCTGGTATTTATCGATCATGGGCCGGGAATTATCCACACCAATCATGGTAAAAGGCTGGTTTTTAAATTGTTTCAAAATCAAGATACCCTGATTTCCGTGGGAACATCCAAGATCATAAATTCTGGATTTATCCTGATAAAATTTCAAAACCATCTGGGCCTGACGTCGGATACTTTCACCGTAAAGGGGAACAGATCTAGTCAGCATATCATCAAAAACAGAAGCCACTTCCCTGTTAAATGTAAAGGGCTTAATCTTATCTTTTTTATCTGCAAATACCCTGTCTTTTTTCATTGACCTTTCCATTATTAAAATTTACTGGACATCTATTATAATAATTAGCCCCTAAGCGCAAGATATGGCCTGTTACAAATCGATATTCCTTGACTAGGTACAGACCGGATGATATTTACAAGTTACAGAAAAATATAGGAGCTCAAGAAGATATCCGCAAACAAATCGCAGGAGGATACAGGTATGGAAATAGTGGGGATTGATGTTGGTTTCGGATTTACAAAGGCATATAATGGGGAAAATTCCGTGATTTTAAAATCCCTTATAGGAGATGCCACGGATATCCAGTTCCGATCTTTTATAGGGGAGGAGTCTTCCACATCCAACCTCCATGTCACCTTGAATGACAAATCCTATTTTTTAGGCAACTATGCTGAACTCCAATCCAATATCACGGAATTTACCCTTGACCAGGAAAAACTCATTGAAAATTTTGTAAAAATCCTGGCCATAACTGCCGCGGGTATCTGCAGCAAATCCTCAGGCCCCATCAATGTTGTAACAGGTCTGCCCGTGGGGTATTTGAAAAGGGATTCCCGCAACCTCAAGGAAAAAATCCGGGGTATCCATGAAATCATTTATCACAATATAAATGGGAAAGATGAAACCCGGAGAATACATATTGATAAAATACATGTCATTCCCCAACCCATTGGGTCTATTTTCAACCTGATATTTGATGAATACGGTAAAATGAAAGACAAAACCCTGGCTTCCCAAAAGCTGGGTGTGGTGGATATCGGGTTTAAAACCACTGATTTTTCCATATTTGACCATCTTCAGTATATTGAACGGGGTTCTTCCACTATGGATACGGGCATTTCCAAATATTTCAGTGTGATTGCCAATAAGTTAAGACAGGAAAGCAATATTACTATTGAATTATACCGCATCTTTAAATTCATTGAATCAGGCATGATCAAGATCAGGGGCAAGGAATATAATATTTCAAACCTGAAAAAAAGGGTATACACCCATGCAGCTTCTGCCATTGCATCGGATCTGAACAGGCTTTGGGAAAATGACTGGGACATTGATTCCATAATTCTTTCCGGCGGCGGCAGTGTGGAACTGGCTGAATATCTTTCCCCAAATATTGAAGGAAATGTAATTCCCATTCAAAAAAATATTGATGCAAGATTTAACAATGTCCAGGGATATTGCAAATTTGGCAAATATAAATGGGGAACTCCCCAAAAAAAAACAGGACAGAAAACCAGCAACCAGAAAACAGAAGAGGTAAAAAATTCTACGACTGAAACCATTGAGAACGGCCCTTCTGCCCATGCAGAACCACAGGAAAAATCCTCAAAAGGACTTTCCTGGCTCAAACGACAAAATTAGAGAGCGTAAATGAACGATAAAACACTTACCCAGCTCCTGTCCAGGGTAGCCCAGGGCAGTCTCAGCGTAGAGGATGCCCAGGCCAGGTTCAAACATCTTTCCTTTGAAGATATTGATTTTGCCCACATTGATCACCACAGGTCATTGAGAAAAGGCTTTCCCGAAGTAATTTTCGGCCAGGGTAAGACCTCTGTCCAGATCATTGGAATTCTTGAAAAAATGATCCCCAAAGAAGCGATTGTCCTGGTTACCCGTATTGACAAAGAAAAAGCTCTGAATGTGCAGCAAGCCCTTCCTGGAACTGAATACTTTGAGGATGCCGGAATTTTAAGAATTCAAAAAAAAGAACCAGACATTACCGGCTTTGGAAAAATTCTTATCATCTCAGCCGGGACTTCAGATATTCCCGTGGCCATGGAAGCGTTAATTACTGCCAAAGCCATGGGAAATAAGGTGCAGACTCTGTTTGATGTTGGAGTGGCAGGGATTCATAGATTATTTGCCCATAGCGATCAGATTCTTAAGGCCAGCGTATTGATTGTGGTGGCCGGCATGGAAGGAGCCCTGCCCAGTGTAGTGGCAGGCATGGTTTCAGCCCCTGTAATTGCAGTACCCACAAGCATTGGATACGGAACCAGTTTCAACGGCATGACTGCATTGCTGGGTATGCTCAACTCCTGTAGCTCCAATATTGCAGTGGTCAATATTGACAATGGATTCGGAGCTGGATATATGGCTTCTTCCATCAACCATGTATCCAACATTCAACAGTAAAGGAATATTCTTTACAATTCCCTTTTCAGATCAATGGCTTCCACATCATCCAATGCCTGGTCATAAGGATATGATATCAAACTCCAGTTTTCCAGCCTCAATTTTTGACAGATCAAGAATGTCGTTTACAATGGATAAAAGTGCCCTGGTACTGTTGTAGACAATCTTTGCATAACCCCTCTGCTCTTCACTGAGGTCAGAGTCCAGCAGCACATGCATCATTCCAATGATCCCGTTCATGGGATTCCTGATCTCATGGCTTATATTGGCCAGAAATTTATCTTTTATTTCCATGGCAGCTGCAGCATTTTCAGAAACTGACTTCAAATTGAATTGCGAACCTTATTGAGCCTTCAAAAAAATCACAAGAATTTTATCCCAAAGTATAGCCAGACCATGGTTTGAATGTCAAATTTAATTGTATTGTCAAATATATTATGCAAAGCCAGTATTAAATTTTTATTTTTTGCTTGACATTAATAATATTTATATATAATAAATTATTTTTAAATAGAGTAAATAATTATGATTATAAATTTTATCAACATACTACTAGTGCTTATTATCGTGGAGGTGATTATTCTCACCTCCAGGCGAAGGGGCTCCTAGTGGCATAAACTTTAA
>JAOZST010000082.1:0-15267 GCA_029939535.1 Desulfobacteraceae bacterium
ATGGTATCCATGTCCGATGTTATTGGATGGTGATGGGTATAGGTTGCAAATCCCCGCATGGGGCCGCCAATGATGATTCGGTCCTGGTCATTAAGATGGATGCTTAATTTATTCAGAATTTTACTTAAAGGAGTACCAATGGTCGCTTTAATAAGGTGTCTGACATCATTTTTATCGATAATAGTCAGTATTTTTTTAAAACCAGCTTCTTTTGTTTTGTAGGCCCGGGTCAGGGAGACCAGGGCTTCTGCATTGATAAAGCAGACCCCCGAATCTTCTGGCTTTTGTCCGGCAGGAAGCACCATGTTCAGATGATCCTTCATGACCATTGCAGGTAAAGTGGACGGGTAAGTATCAGAGGTTTTTAATACCTGTATGGAATCAAAACTCACCTGGATGTCTAAACTTTCTGGTATTGTAATACATAGCTTAGGCACATTGGTCAATTTTTTCAGAATTTGTGCGCCTTCTTTCACCTCGTCTGCGTATCTTATGCCCATATACTGGCTGGTGCAGGATAAAAGATCTGTATCAGCGCAGGTGATAACAATTGTGCTGATTTTAAGATCTGCATTGGCAAGAATTTCAAAGGGCGGTGCCCCAGGCAGGTTCCGCAGGAACTCATCGGCAAAACCAATGTCTTCCACAGGCTCAAGTTTGACAGTATCAGAGCCCGCTGCCTGGTCTGGTTTGACAATGATAAAGGTTGCAGTATTGCCAAAATCATCTGAATAAGTGTCCAGGAGTTTTATGTTGCCTGCAACCGGCGAGACCGTGTATGCAGTGCTTCCAGTGTAAAGTTTTAACCGTTCTCCCTTTTTGACTGCGTCACCTTTTTTTATCAAGGCTTGCCTGGTACTGTCAATTGTCTCCGGCAGCAATAGGGTCAGGCTGCCTTGTACAGGGATTGACTCAGGTTCTTTTAGATCCGGTTCAAGCAGATCATAAGTAAGCCTGGGCTGGTTTAAAGAAAAAAAAGATCGTTTAATCATAATAAGTCCTTGTTTGGTAAAAAGCGTAGATCACGGATTATGGCAGAAACCCTTAAGGAATTCTGCTATAAGGCATGACATGAATTACATTCTACAGGACCTGCGCCATACTCATCATGGCATCCCTGGCATGATAAATGAAATGCATCAGCCCTTGATGGTAAGTCTTCATCACCTGTTTCATCATGGCACTCACTGCAGTTATAAACATCATCATCTTCAAGATTGTGATGGCAGTCCAGACAATCCAAACTATAATCGTCTGTGTGTGATAAATGGGTGAATAAAACTTTCCCAGCTTTGTTTTGAAACATTAAACGTACTGGGTTCTCAGGGGCAGGAGATGTAAAAGATGCGTAGCATACAATTCCTGTGATCATAAGAACGATCATAATTAATACAGCTACTTTTAGGTCACGTTGTGATGTCATAATTCTTCTTTCAATTTTAGGGGTTAGAGATACGCGACAAACCCATAACTGGCAGCGTTTATATTATATTGTTGTTATATTGGCAAGGGAAAAATATATTTTATGGCATCTGGCAATGGTTAGAATCAGAAACAGGTCTTTTTCTGACAAGGAAGGGTTTGAATTCATCTTTTTGACTTAATCCCGACTGTTTTTTGCGGATAATAACAAAGGCAACGGCAAATAATCCAAATCCCAGAATCATGGCACAAAAAGATCTGTCCATGTTAAGAGTTGGTGCCAGGCTGTCTCCGATAACAGCACCCAGCACTAATAAAAGGATGGGAAATACATAGAGAAAAAAGGTTAAAAACATCATGGGCTTGGTTTCAAGCCCAATGATTACCTCATTTCCTTCTTCAACGCCCAGGGTGTTTTTGACAATAACTATCTGCTCCTCGGCATTTTCGTCAATGCCACAGCTGTCCCTTGAGGCGCAGGCTTTACAGGCACTGGATCTGGTGGTTTTGATCCAGGCATTGGATTTGTTGGCTTGGGTGACAATTCCATTTTCAGTAATCATAATAAAATTTCCAATTTCAATTCAGTTTTTAATGGGGGGTATATATAATGGTGAAATCAAGGTTGGCAATGGCATTTTAAAAATCATGCCACAATGTTTACAACCTGCATGGTTTTTTGTTCCTGGTCCTGATTTTGGGTTGGTGTCACGTTTTGGTCCTGGCCAGGGTTTTGGGCCTGTGTCGGGTTTTGTTTCTGCAGTGGGTTTTGTTCCAGGGGGATTTCCTGGGCTGGTGTTTCTGCTTCTGCTGCCATTAGATCCCGGGCCTCTCTGGTAATATTAACTTCAAAGGCCTGTTGGGCTGCCTGAATATTTTCCTGGTTAATATCTGTTTGTGCTGCTTTTCTATTCCGGTTTTGAAGCGTAGTGTTGTCAGCTGGCAATGTTGCTGAGTCTTTGGCTGTATAAGCATTAAACTCTTGTATATTATTGATTTCCATGGGTTTTCCTCCTTGGTATAGGTTATCTATAATGGTAAAGGATAACCATATTAGCAAATGATGTCAATTTTTATTATTATTATCCTTGACAAAAAAAACAGACTGATATATACATTCCGAGTCTTGTTGAAAGACACTGCTCCCCAGTAGCTCAGTTGGCAGAGCAATTGGCTGTTAACCAATGGGTCCGCGGTTCAAGTCCGTGCTGGGGAGCCAACCCGATAAATATTATCCCGATAGCTCAGGTTGTCGGGATTTTCTATTTTGGACCAATTTAATACACATTTAATACATTTTATTTTGGCATCAAGTCTTGCCACAATGATACCAAAAACATTACCGTTCTCATCCACCAAAGCTCTTCCGGAATTTCCAGGTTGAACTGGTAAAGTGAGTTTTATCATTCCAGAATAAAAAGGAAGCAAACGTCATTAAAGTTGGCACAATCACCCATATACTGACCTATCTCAGTTGCGTCTTTAGCCTCTGTATTGTTTATTGCAAAAAAAGCACTAAATAAAATAAGAGCTAATGTACTGGAAAATATTTTTTCATAATTTACCTCCAGATCAATTAACCATTTTGCCATGTCCTAAACCTATATAGAAAATGGCGGCTATCCATTCAGGCCTGTAGCTTTCAGTTTCTATTTTTCAACTGGAGTTAACTTTATCGTGGAGTATTAATCATTTATGATTCCATAGCGTATCAAAATAGGTTTGTTAATCGGGGTGTCCCTGACCTGGTCTTTTCACCAAAATAAAGATGAGTGAATGATGACCTGATCGGAAAGTGCCCTGTATTTTTTATTATATTTCACACTATAGCAGAATTGTATAATAGAAAAGTGAGAAGAACAAGATGATAGTACGAAGTCAACTGAAAAGAACTATGGTATGAATCAGAGCTTCGGTTGATATTTTTAAGTAATCCATCATCAAAAAATAAGTTCCCTGGCAGGGCCTGATATGAACCTGGAACTGGTCAGGAGACTGAGAAAATAATCCCATTTTTTTAAAAATAACCCCCATGCCCTGACGGCAAAACAAACAATGAAAATTATGAGTATTGAGAGATGAATTATAAGAAAAAATTGCAATATTCCAATCTCACTACTTTCATATGAAAAAGCCACAACCTTATGACCTTCTGCTCTTTGTCAATGGCTCCCAGGTATACAAAAGCACACCCATCCAGATGAATCCAAAGGTGATCAGATTGTGGTAAGTGAACTCTTCCTTATAAACAAATACACCCAGTATAAAAGCAATGGAAGGGGCAAGATATTGCAGAATTCCAATGGTCGACAGGGTAAGCCTTCTGGCAGCTGCTGCAAACCAAAGCAGTGGCAGGCTGGTGACCACGCCTGATCCTATCATCCAGAGAGTTAGTTTTAAATTTTCCATAAAATAACTTTCTGCAGAAATTAGTCTGAATAAAATATATGCCAGGGCTGGAACAAATAAAACCATGGTCTCTATCAACAACCCCGGCAAGGGGGCAGCCTGTATTTTTTTTCGTGAATAGCCGTAAAGGGCAAAGGTAATGGCCAGGGTCAGGGCAAACAAGGGGAGAGCACCATAGGAAATAAGGGAGTAAAGAACGCCGGCCAATGCAAATAGTACTGCAATAAACTGCATTCGGCTGAAAGTTTCACCCAGCAGGAGATATCCTATTAATACGTTGATCATGGGATTGATGTAATACCCGAGACTGGTTTCCACCACCCGGCCCGTGTTCACAGCCCAGATATAAACAAACCAGTTTAGCCCGATCAAGGCTCCGCTTATTATAAGGCCTTTTAATTTTGACGGTGTTTTAAGAATATTTCCAACCTCATCCCATCTTTTTTGTAACGAGATAATCACAAAAAGGAAAATACATGACCAGACAATTCTATGACAGAGAATTTCAAAGGGCATGACCTCCTGCATCTGTTTCCAATAGGCTGGCAGGAGACCCCATGATGCAAAAGCAGCCAGAGCAAAGAAGGTCCCGTAAAGTTGTTGATTCATATATTCTCCCAAGTAAAAATATTCAAGTGTAACAGTATAGATTGTATTGGCAATTAAAAAATGAATTTTTCATAAAAAATTATCTACAAAAAATAAATTCTTGACGTGTAGCTGTAATATAACTATAAAATATCTAATTAATAGCTTAAATTTACCATTATATGGCCATTGCTGTATACAGGAGCTTGATAATAATGGCACTTGACGATAAAAACCATGAAGGATTTGAAAAATATTCATCCAGAAAAGTGAAATTTGAAATTTATGGAGAGGAACTGATTGAGAAAAAAGTCAGTTCAAGCGGTAACAGCGGAAGGGTTTACCTGCCACCTGAATGGATCGGTACAAAAGTTAAGGTCGTGAAATGTGAATAAAATTCAGAGATAGAAATATAATTATAGAGAAAGACAGACCCTGAAAAATTATTGAAGCTGAACATTAAAATATATTTTAACTAATAATTAAGGAGAAGATCATGGGAAGAGTTCCTGATAAAATTCAGACCTGGCAGATGGTAACCCCTTTCAGCAAAAATAGAGAAACCAATGAAGTAACACCTGGAAAGCTTGAAAAAACTCAGATTGATGTACCTGAACTCAAACTGGGAGAGGTTCTGGTTGAGGTGGCTGGCTGCGGTGTCTGCCATACCGATCTTGGATACTTTTACCAGGGGGTGCCCACTGTAAATAAGCCACCCTTAACCCTTGGACATGAAATTTCCGGAAGGGTTGTGGCTGCAGCCGGGGATGTTGAGTACTGGATTGAAAAGGAAGTGATTATCCCGGCTGTAATGCCCTGCAGAAAATGCTATCTTTGCAAGACAGGCAGGGGCAACAGGTGCCTTGCACAGAAAATGCCCGGGAACAGCATGGGAATTTATGGTGGTTTTTCAAGTCATATTCCTGTTCCTGCCATTGACCTTTGCGAAGTGAAAAATAGAGGGAAAATTCCCTTGGAAAAACTGGCAGTTGTGGCAGATGCTGCAACAACTCCTTTTCAGGCGGCAAAACGCGCGGATATTCAGGTGGGAGATAATACCATTGTTATTGGTGTCGGCGGAGTTGGACAATATATGGTCCAAATTCTTAAAGCCCTTGGTGCTGCCAATGTTATTGCCATTGATATAAACCAGGAACGTCTGGATACCATGCTGAAAAACGGAGCTGATTTTGTTGTCAATTCCATGGGTAAAACCACCAGAGAAGTTTCAGGGGAAGTCAAAGCCTTTAGAAAAGAGAACAGTCTTTCATCCACGGATTGGAAGATATTTGAAGTTTCCGGTACCAAACCCGGTCAGGAACTTGGACTGGCATTATTAAGCTTTACCGGGAAAATGATGATTGTTGGTTATGGCCCCCAAAAAGTTGAATATTCTATTTCCAGACTCATGGCCTTTGATGCTGAACTCATTGGTACCTGGGGCTGCTTGCCGGAATATTACCCATCGGTTTTAAATATGATCACCAGCGGGAAAATTAATTTTGAAGAATTTGTCCAGACAAGGCCCATGAGCACCATTGCTGAAAGTTTTGATGAAGCCCATAAAAAGTCGCCTGATCAGAGAATCGTATTGGTTCCTGATTTTTAATAGTTTAGATTTTTAACCCAGGATAAGGATGATAAAGATGAAATTAGAAGGAAAAAAAGCCATTGTTACTGGTGGAAGTCGTGGAATTGGAAAAGCCATTGCCCTGATGTATGCAAAAGAGGGTGCAGATGTTTTGGTAAACTACCATTCCAATGATACGGCAGCAAAAGAAACTGTTGCAGAAATTGAAGCCCTAGGTAGAAAAGCAGTAGCCGTTGCAGCCGATGTTGCAAATTATGAAAGTGCCCAGAACATGGTGGAAGAATGCGTAAAACAATTGGGTGGAGTTGATATCGTTGTCAACAATGCCGGTGTTTCCAAACCTTCCATGCTGCTGAAAATGAAGGAAGAAGACTGGGATGCAATAATTGATATTCATTTAAAAGCTGCATTTAATACAACCCAGGCAGCTGGCCGCCACATGAAAGAAAAAAAATATGGCAAAATCATTAACGTGATTTCAACTGCCGGCATCTTCGGTACCATCGGTCAGATCAATTATGCTTCTGCAAAGGCCGGGATCATCGGTTTTACAAAATCAGCTTCCCGTGAGCTTGGCAGATATGGAATCAATGTAAATGTTATCTGTCCTGGAATTACAAAGACTGAAATGACAGGCAAACTCCAGACCGATGAAAAACTTCGAAAGATCTATGAAGGCAGAATCCAGCTGGGCAGATTTGCAGAACCTGAAGAGGTTGCCCCTGCCTTTGTATTCCTGGCTTCCGATGATGCAAGCTATATCACAGGCCAGGTACTTGGTGTGGATGGCGGGTATATCGGGTAAGAAACAAACACAATCAAATAAATAATAAGAGTAAATACCAAAGGAGATAAAAGATGAGTTTAGAGTGGATGCCCAGAGAAAACGAAGTAAAAGATCATGCGTTACATAGAAACCCCCATTGGGGAACGGAAGCACCCAGCGTTATCTATGAAAAAAAACCATTAACTGACCCCAAGGGAAATGTTACGGAAGGTTTGTTTGTTTCCTGGATCACCCTGAACAACCCCAGGCAGTTTAATTCCTATACTACAGATATGGTAAAGGGTGTTATTGCCGGGTTTGAAAATGCTTCCCTGGACAGAAGTGTTGTTGCCGTAGTTTTTACAGGAACAGGTCCCTATGCATTCTGCACCGGTGGAAATACAAAGGAATATTCTGAATTCTATTCAAAAAGATGTGATGAATACGGCCAGTACATGGAGTTATTCAACCACATGGTTGATTCCATTCTTTCCTGTAAAAAACCAGTGATCTGCCGGGTAAACGGCATGAGGGTTGCCGGTGGCCAGGAAATAGGGCTGGCTTGTGATATTGCCATTTCCTCCGACCTTGCTATCTTTGGTCAGGCAGGACCCAAACATGGTTCCGCACCTGCCGGCGGGTCTTCGGATTTCCTTCCCTGGTTTTTGAGCGCTGAAGATGCCATGTGGAATTGCGTATCCTGTGAGATGTGGTCTTCCTACAAAATGAAGGCAAAAGGAATGCTCTCCAAGGTAGTTCCTGTCCTGAAAATAGATGGTGAATGGGTAAGAAATCCTACCATTATTACGGACAGATATGTGGATGATGGTGAGATTGTCTACGGCGAATATAAATCCGGTCAGGACTTCAAAGACGGCCGGGCCATTCTGAAACAGCACCAGGCCAATGCCGATTTTGAATTGCTTGACAAAGAAGTCAACAATGTGATCTGGAAGTTTGCCAACCTGTTTCCAGGCTGTTTGATCAAGTCCATTGACGGCATCCGTCAGAAAAAGAAATTTTTCTGGGATACAATGAAAAATGATCACAGACATTGGCTTGCTGCCAATATGTCCGGTGAAGCATTCCTGGGATTTGGGGCATTCAATACCAAGAAAATCACAGGTCAGGATACAATTGATTTTATTAAATTCCGTCAGAATGTTGCTGATTCCAGAATGTGGAGTGATGAAATGTTTGCTGAAGTACTGGGCAAACCCCTATAATAAGATATAAACAGGAATAAGCTACAAAATATTATAAATATTTGATACCTGAGCAGCATGATTTATGGTTCAAAGCCGTTCCAAAAAAAGTAAAAAGTAAATACCTGGAACCAACTTTTGAACCATAAATTTTTTCAGGGCAAAGTATTGTGGGAAGAACAATTGACCCAAAATGACCCAAAAAGGAGTAACATTATGCAGATAAACCCGGATTTTATTTCACCTTGCGGGCTATACTGCGGAGTCTGCGCCATTTATATTGCCCATCGCGACAATAATGAAAAATTTAAGCAGGGTCTGGCAAACCTTTACAAGGGGGGTGTTGAGGGCAAAGGCACTCTTCCCAATAGTGAAAATATCTCAGCACAGGATATTCAATGTCAGGGATGCCTGTCTGATGATCTATTCATGCATTGCAACCAGTGTGAAATCAGGGATTGCACCAGAGAAAAAGGATACACAGGGTGTCATGAATGCGATGAATTTCCCTGCCAGTATATTGAAAATTTCCCAATGGTAATTGGGAAAAAGGTGATTTTACGGTCTGTTCCGTACAGGAAAAAGGTTGGCACTGAAAAATGGATTCAGGATGAGGAGGCCCGTTATTTTTGTCCTGAATGCGGAAATAAAGTTTTCCGGGGTGTTGTAAAATGCAACCAATGTAAAGTTGAATTAGATTTGGACTAGCAGTCATGCCCTAATTCCAGGCTTGACAGGTGAATTGACTATTCTTGGTATTTAAAAAAAAATCCAGTTTTTTCTTGACCCGTAGTTATTATATAGCTTATATATAGTCACATTGTATTGGAAACGGATTCAGGTAATATGGAAGGGGGGAAAATGAGGTATGCAGAAACAGGGTTTAATTTAGAAGTTGATCTAACCCGGGGAAACATTGAAAAGGTTGCAACAGATCCAAAAGATACCGAGCTTTATCTGGGGGGTCTGGGTACCAATGCCAAGATATTGTGGGACAGGGTCCCGCCTGAGGCTGATGCTTTTTCTCCTGAAAATCTTTTGATTTTTGCGGCCGGGCTTTTGTGCGGTACACCAGCTGTTGGTTGTAACCGTACCATAGTTTCCACCATTTCTCCCCAGACTCAGTTAATGGCATTTTCCATGATGGGCGGATTTTTTGCACCGGAATTAAAGTATGCAGGACTTGATAAGGTGATCCTTCGAGGCAAGTCTCCTGATCTGGTTTATTTATATATCAATAATGATACCATTGAATTGCGAGACGCCTCCCATTTAAAAGGCAAAGGTTCCATTGAAACTGCAGAAATGATCCGCAAAGAGTTAAAACAGCCCAAGGCCCAGATTGCTGCCATTGGCAAGGCCGGTGAAAACAGGGTTTTTTATGCGTCCATTGAACAGGGAAGATCCAGCGCCAGCCGGGGCGGCATCGGTGCTGTCATGGGAGACAAAGGTGTTAAGGCCATAGTTGTCCGGGGCACAAAGGACATTAATGTTGCCCAGCCCCTGGAATACATGGAACTTTGCAACGAAGTCATGGAATATATAAAATTTCGAAATGATAATCCAATTCCTGGTGTCATGCCCATCCTGGCTGGACTTGGCTCACCCCAGGAGATGAAAGTCCATGATGAGAAGTGGCATACAGAGAACTTTATGTGGGGAAATTCCAGGACCCGGAGAAAAGGGTTCTGGACCGATGAGGTGGCAAAGGACTGGATGGAGACTCTGGATAAATCAAGAACCCGCCTGATTTCCTGTTATAACTGCCCAATGACCTGCGGGGCAACTATTTCCATGCCAGGGCTTCCCACCTATATGATGAAATGCTTTACAAAGCTTACCTATACAATGGGAGCTTTTTCTGATCTTGATTTTGGTTTAAGAATTGCCCAGAAAGCAACAGAATATGGATTGGATGGATTTTCCGCCCCCCAGGTAATGGCCTTTGCCCTTGAACTTCTTGAAGAGGGAATTCTGTCCCCAGATGACTTTCCCGACATGCCCGAAGACAACGAAGGCAGATTTTACTACCTGCTTGACATGATTGTGAACCGTGAAGGCATAGGAGATGTGCTGGCCGAGGGTACTTACTGGGCTGCAAAAAAAATTGGCAAGGGTGCAGAAGACTATGCCCATAATAATATAAAAAAACATGAACAGCTGCCCCTGAAGCTCTCCATGCTTAACCCAATTTATTTTTTGATGTATTGTACCGGGGAAAAAATGAATATTACCCAGATAGAAGGGCAGTTTCCCCAGGCGCCATATCCCAAGAGAGAACACAGGGAGAAATTCTGCGAGGACTGGTTCCATGTTCCAGATGAAAAATTCAAGCAATACTTCATAGACTGGGAACCCAGGGGAGAAAAATCAATGCCGTTCTACCCAACCGTTGACATGTGCTGTGATATTGTTGACTGGCAGGAAAAGATGCACTACATTGATGATGCCCTTGGCCAGTGTGCCGGGTTGTCATCCTTTCCCTTAAAACCTCCCTATCATATCCACAATTACCCGAAATTTATTTCATCCGGGGCTGGAATTGAAATGGATGAAGATTCATTGTCCCAGGCAGCCAAACGGTATCGGACCCTGGTTCGGGCTGTCAATATTCGAAGGGGTATGAGAAGAAAAGATGAAAGGCCGCCGGAAGACCATTGGAAGAAAAGATTTCCTGAACTTGAAAAAGAGCTTTTAGATACCTATTACAAATTCAAGGGATGGAACAACGACGGTATCCCCACAAAAGAATCCCTTTATGAACTTGGCCTGGATTATGTGGCCGATGAATTTCTGGAAAGAGGAATCTTGAAAGAGGGCGAAGATGCATCTGGTGAAGAAAACTCAGCAGCAAAAGAGACCAATTAGATTGGAGGGCATGAACCTTGGCTGAAAAAGAAAAGAAAATAATAAAAATAATTAGAATTGATGTGGATAAATGCAATGGCTGCCGGGCCTGTGAGATGATCTGCTCCGCCTTTCACGCCACACCGAAATACAGCAGCAACAATCCGGCCAGATCCCGAATCCGGATTATCCGTGATCCCCTGCGAGATCTTTATGTGCCGGTTTATGCAGGGGAATATACCATGGCTGAATGTGCGGGCAGGGATAAATACACCATTGACGGAAAAGAATATGATGAATGTTCCTTTTGCAGAGCATCATGTCCTTCCAGGGAAGAGTTTCATGAGCCTGACTCCGGCCTTCCCCTTAAATGTGACATGTGTGAAGGAGAAGAAGAACCTTTGTGTGTGAAGTGGTGCATACATGATGCCCTGGTTCTTGAAGAAAGGGAAGAGGAAGTTGAGGAAGCCGACGAACAGCCGGAACAGGAAGACCTGGAGATTGGTCTTGGGTCTCTGGCAGACAAATTTGGTGTGGACAAGATAATGGATGCCCTTGCCCGGATGTCAGAAAAGGAATAAATCAATGGAAACTATTGCTCCGTTCCTAGAAGTTGTTGATGAGATTAAAGAGGCTGGTGGAGATATTTTTCAGATATGTTTCCAGTGTGGACTC
Source organism: Desulfobacteraceae bacterium (assembly GCA_029939535.1). Classification (GTDB taxonomy): domain Bacteria; phylum Desulfobacterota; class Desulfobacteria; order Desulfobacterales; family Desulfobacteraceae; genus NBML01. The sequence continues at coordinate 11,504 of JAOZST010000082.1, forward strand.
TGTGATTCTGTCTGTCCCTGGAATCAAGTCAGGGATTTCAGCATGCGCAGGTTGATCCGGGAAGCAGCCTTTGGTTTAAGTGAAGTAGAAGGGGAAGATATCTGGCGGTGTACCACCTGCGGCATGTGTCCCTCCCAGTGTCCCAGGGGAGTAAAACAGATCGATGTGGCCGTTGCCCTGAGAAGGGTGGCCACAGAATATGATATTTTCCCTGCCTCTGTTAAATCTGCCCGTACTGCCCGGTCCAGCCTGATTTCCGAAGGTAACCCCTTGCAGGGAGATCGGGGCAAACGCTCTGAATGGGCAAAGGGGCTGCCTGTGAAATCCTATGCCGAAGGAATGGAAGTCTTATATTTTGTGGGCTGTTATTTCAGTTATGATCCCAGGATGAAAAAGGTGGCTGTTGCAACGGCCAATATTTTGAACAAGGCAGGAGTGGATTTCGGGATTTTGGGTGAAAAGGAAAACTGCTGCGGAGAAAGCATTCGAAAGACGGGCAGCGAACAGGTGTTTAAAGATCTGGCCAGAGAGAACATAAAAACCTTTGTGGATCACGGCGTGAAAAAACTCATTGTTTCCTCCCCCCATTGCCTGCATACATTTAAAAACGAATACCCTGAATTCATGGTAAATTTTGAAGTGGTTCACATGTCCCAGTATATACTGGAACTGATCAATGATGGACGGCTTGAGCTAAAAGGGGAGTTCCCAAAGAAAGTCACTTACCATGATCCCTGTTATCTTGGCCGTCACAATGGGATTTATGAAGAACCCAGAGAACTGCTGCACAAGGTGGAAGGGCTGGAACTAATTGAGATGGAAGCCCATGGTCCAAACAGCCTGTGCTGCGGCGGAGGCGGCGGAAGGATCTGGATGGACACACCCCAGGAAGAAAGGTTTTCCGATCTCAGGCTCAAACAGGCAAAAGATGTGGACGCCCAGGTTCTGGCCACAGCCTGCCCCTATTGTATCACCAACTTTGAGGAAAGCCGCTTGAACCTGGAATATGAAGATACCCTTGAGGTGAAAGATATCACTGAAATTGTCAATGAGATGCTATTATGATGAGGAGATAGAAATTGGGAAACGATATATTGCCAATAGAAGAGATGGAAATATTTTCAAATAGTCTTGTTTCAGAAGGTTCTATTTCGGAAAGTCTTATTTCGGAAAGGCTGGGTAATAAAAATTTTGGAGACGTAATGGTTGTGGGAGGAGGGGTAAGTGGTATTCAGGCATCTCTTGACCTTGCCACTGCAGGTTTCAAGGTTTACCTGGTTGAGAAGTCACCAAGTATTGGCGGTCATATGGCCCAGCTTGATAAGACCTTTCCAACCAATGACTGCTCCATGTGAATTCTCTCTCCTAAACTGGTCGAGGTCGGCCGGCATCCAAACATAGAGGTTTTAACATTCACTGAAGTTGAGCGTTTAGAAGGAGAAAAAGGGGACTTTCAGGTCACCCTGAAAACAAGACCCAGGTATATTATTGAAGAATTGTGTACAGGGTGTACCACCTGTGTGGAATATTGTCCCAAGGGATATCCTGATCAATTTAACCAGGGCATATCAGAAAATAAAGCCGTTCATGTATATTTTTCCCAGGCCATTCCCCTTGTTGCCTATATTGATGACTCCTGCCTTTATCTTGAAGAAGGAAAATGTGATATCTGCAGGGGGGTCTGTCAGACAGGCGCCATTGATTTCAGACAAAAGCCCAGAAAAACAGAGATCAATGTAGGTGCAATTGTCTTGTCTTCCGGTATCACGCCTTTTGATCCTTCGGCCAGGGAAGAATACGGCTATACAAAAATGCAGAACGTGATTACCAGTATGGACTATGAACGATTGCTGTCTTCAACCGGTCCCTACGGTGGAGAGGCTCTGCGGATTTCTGATAAAAAACGTCCAAAAAAAATTGCCTGGATACAATGTGTGGGGTCCAGGCGGGTGACCGAAGGAGACAACAGCTATTGCTCCGGTGTCTGCTGTACCTATACCCAGAAACAGGTCATACTGACAAAAGATCATTACCACGAAGCCAGCTGCACCATATTTCACAATGATATCCGTTCCTTTGGCAAGGATTTTGAACGATATTATCAGAGAGCAGAACAGCTTGACGGGGTTCAGTTCATTCGAAGTTACGCTTCCGTTGCAGGCGAGGTAAAAGGCAGTAAAAATGTTCTTGTGAGATATGCCACCAATACGGAGGGTGTAAAAGAAGAAGAATTTGACATGGTGGTATTGTCTGTGGGGTTGAATCCGCCAAAAGCCTATAAAGAGATATCAAAAAAGTTCGGTATAGAGCTGAATTCCCACGGGTTTAACAAAACAATTGATTCCAACCCGATTCTGACCAGCCGGCCCGGGATTTTTGTCAGCGGCGCTTTCCAGGGGCCCACGGATATACCTGAATCGGTATTTACCGCTAGCGGTGCCAGCTCCCTGATCGGGGAAATGCTCGATTACCGGCGTGACAAACTCACCCGGGAACGGGTCTATCCAGAAGAAAGGGATGTTTCCGGAGAAGAACCGAGAATCGGTGTCTTTGTGTGTCATTGCGGGGCCAATATATCCAGTGTCGTCAACGTACCGTCCACCGTGGAATATGCCCTGACCCTTCCCAATGTGGTATATGCCAAAGAACAGATATTTTCCTGTGCCACCAACTCTGCCCAGGAAATAACAGATCTGGCCAGGGAAAAAGGGCTTAACCGGGTGGTGATTGGTGCCTGCTCTCCCAGGACCCTTGAGCCTTTGTTCCGGGATACCCTCAGAGAAGCCGGGCTTAATCAGTATTACCTTGACATGGCTAATATCAGGGAACATTGTTCCTGGGTACATGCAAAGCAAAAGGACGAAGCCACTGAAAAGGCTCAGGATATCATCCGCATGTCAGTGGCCAGGGCTGCCTACCTGGAACCATTGAAAGAGTTTGATCTGCCCGTCAACAAGACTGCCCTGGTGGTGGGTGGCGGGATTGCCGGTATGACCTGCGCCTTGTCCATTGCCAATCAGGGCCATGAGGTTCAATTGCTGGAAAAGGACAAAGACCTGGGTGGAATCGCCCGGAGGCTTCCCACCACCATCGAAGGCATGGATGTTCAATCGCATCTGAATGACGTGATCAGTCAGGTGTATAAAAATCCATTGATACACGTATCCCATTCAGCCGAAATCCAGAAAGTGGAAGGGTATCTGGGAAATTTTACCACCACTGTTGAAACCGAAGGCAGGCTCAAAAAGATCAAACACGGTGTGTCTGTAATTGCAACCGGTGCAGAGGAGTATAAACCAGTAGAATACCTGTATGGGGAAAACGATCAGGTGTTTACCCACCTTGAAGTGGGTGAAGAAATCGCAAAAGGAAATGAAGCCATTACCAATGCAGAGAGTCTGGTGATGATTCAATGTGTCGGCTCCAGAAACGAAGAAAGAAATTATTGCAGCAGAATCTGCTGCAGCCATGCAGTCAAAAATGCCCTGAAACTGAAAAAAATCAACCCTGATATGAGGATTTATATCCTTTTCAGGGACATGAGAACCTATGGATTAAAAGAAGACTATTATCGGGAAGCCTCGGAAAAAGGGGTTCAATTTATACGGTATGAACCGGAAAATCCGCCCCAGGTTGAAACTGTCAAAGAAGGGGGAAAAGAGATTTTGCGGGTCACTGTGCCGGATTATATACTGGATCAGAAACTTGAACTGGATGCAGATATAGTTTCCCTGGCAGCTGCGGTTATCCCTTCGGCATCCACC
>JAOZST010000258.1:0-4123 GCA_029939535.1 Desulfobacteraceae bacterium
CACCCATACCCAGCATAGTTCCATAATCCATCAGGTCAAACTGCTGGAAATATCCCTTGCCTTGAGCAACATCATCATAGGTGTAAAGCACTTCTCCACTTTGAGATGTAACCGTTTGGGCAATCGGCGGGACCTCTTTTACCAGGGTAGCCGTAAAATAAATAAGAATTGCCACCATGAACAATCCAATGAACCAGAAAGATGCATAAAGGCCTTTACGACTTAAAAATTTGTCTAGTAGTGTCATATACTTCTCCTTTTATTATATTTATTCCGCCAGTTATTTCATTTTTGATTAAATATAAAAAAAAGATAGATGTCCTTGACCTGAATCAAGAAAAATAATTATTTCAGTATATAATTGTCGGTTTAATAAAATTCAAAATTCAATTGTAATATTTTTTTCCACATATTATAAATAGTTGTGCGAGAAATCTTGAAACATCGGAAAAATTATAAAGGAGGAATCATGAAACCAAGGAAAATTAAAGACCGGATTTACTGGATGGGTTATGTGGACTGGGATACACGTCTCTTCGACTCTCTCATTCCTCTTCCGGACGGAACAAGTTTTAATGCATTTTTGATTCAAGGCAGCGAGAAGACTGTTTTGATTGATACGGTGGAGTCACAATTGGCTGGAGAACTTCTGGCCCAGCTTGATAATGTACCTAAACTCGATTACGTTGTTTCGCTTCATGCGGAACAGGATCACTCGGGCAGTATTCCCCAGGTACTTTCCCGATACCCGGAAGCAAAATTGATTACCAGCCCGAAAGCAAAAGGGATGCTTATGGATCTACTTCGGATACCCGAGAAAAATTTTATCACTGTCAGCGATGGTGAAACACTCTCTCTCGGGGACAAGACGCTGGAATTCGTACATACTCCCTGGGTGCACTGGCCTGAAACAATGATGGCCTATTTGAAAGAAGATAAAATCTTGTTCAGCTGTGATTTTTTTGGTTCTCATATTGCAACAACCGATCTGTTTGTTTCCGATGAAGCACGTGTCTACGAGGCAGCGAAACGGTACTATGCTGAAATTATGATGCCCTTTAAAAATATGATCAGGAAAAACCTGAATAAAATCAAATCATACGACATTGATATTATAGCCCCTAGCCACGGGTCTATTTATCCGCGGCCCTCTTTTATCCTGGATGCCCATAAAGAATGGATAGAAGGGCCATCAAAGAACCTGGTGGTTTTGCCTTATATCACAATGCATAACAGTACAAAAAAAATGGTCGATTTTCTTGTTTCATCACTTGTAGAGCAGGGTGTCAGTGTCGAGCAGTTCCACTTGGGCGTCACAGATATTGGGAAACTGGCGATGGCTCTTGTTGATGCCGGAACAATAGTTATTGGTACTCCAACGGTTCTTGCAGGTCCTCATCCCAACGTCGTTTATGGTGCTTATCTGGCCAACGCATTACGTCCTAAAGCCAAGTTTTTATCCATTATCGGCTCCTATGGATGGGGAGGTAAGACAGTAGAAATATTGGCTGGGATGATTCCTAATCTTAAAGTAGAGGTTATCGAACCTGTTCTTGCCAAAGGCTTACCGTCAGAGGATAATTTTAAAGCGCTTGAAAATCTGGCTAAAACTATTGCCATGAAACACAAAGAGCAGGGATTTAAGTAATTAGACATAATGTAGGCGAAGACAATGCCGATGCCCATATGAAAAGACAAATTATGGGTAGAGAAAGCGTTGTTGCAATCACAAATGGAAAGCTTGATTTCGGCACATGGGAACAGATTTTTTATGGTGAATTTGACGGTAGAAGAAAAAAACGTGTTCTGGTCAAAATAATCGGGGAATAATCCCATGACCAATCAGCTGATAAAATTTGATCAGGCGCCATTTGCAAATCACATACATTAGAGTTTTTACGTTCTATTTTTATTGGTGATACTCTCTGCGCCTGATTTGAAATAGTCGCATACAAATTCCTTCATTTCCGGTTGACCCGAGTTCCGGGCCATGAGAAACAACTAACCATGTAATGAAAAGTAGATAAAGGCAGAGGTATGAAAATTGGTTTCCCAGTTGACAGCAATAACCTCGATGCCCTGGTTAAGGAGAGAATGAGCAGTGCCACCTGGCTCCTTGTTGTTGACACTGAAGATATGAATTTTGAGGCAGTGCCAGCTCCACAAATGTCTGCAGGATCAGGGTCCGGTATCCAGGCCCTTACCATTCTGCTTGAAAGGGGAGCCCAGATGCTGATGGTCGGTTATATTGCTCCCCATATTGTCCAGTCCCTTGAAAAAAGCGGTATTACTGTGATCACAGGTGTCAGCGGCCGTGTAAAGGATAGGATTAATCAGTATGCAGAATTCAATAATTCCATGGTTTCCACACCTCAAAAAGAAGCTGTACGCGGTGCCTTTTAAAAAACCATGAAGCAGTTTTCCTCCATGCTTCCAGTTCTACTTGGTGTTATCATGATCTCCTTTTTTGTTGCACTGTCCAATATTTATGTGCAACTCTGAGAGCAAGTGCAGTTTTACATAACGTTAATGGGATTAATGAAGACGGGGTTCAGCGATGAGAGGTTTTGCTTTTACACAAAGAGAAGCCCGAATCAGAAATATTATTCCCCAGGGCCAGGTGAGCCAGTGAGTAAGGCGAGCCAGATGAAAATGAAGATAAGCAAATATGATGAGCTAAAAATTAAATATGAAGCACTGCTTAAAGAGAACAAGTGCCTGAAAGCCAAAATACAGGAATTTGAATCCAGCTCTAAAGTTATTATTCCCCATGATGAAGCCAGACAGTCCATGGAAACATTGTTTCAAGAGCTGAAAAAACCTGTTTCAAAACAGAAATCTGATACAACAACTTTAAGAGATAATTTTCCAAATGACAAACCAGTTACCCATCGGATCACTCGGTGTTCTCAAAACTATGAAAAAATTGCTCTTTTTATGTCCTTGTTCAAAGGCAGGGCCGATGTGTATGCAAAAAAATGGCAAAATAAAAAAGGATTTTCAGGATACAGCCCGGTCTGCCTGAATGAATGGGTACCGGGGATCTGCAATAAACCCAAAATAAAATGTAATAGATGTGGGAATCAATCTTATGCGCATCTGAATGAATCCGTAATTGAAAGGCATCTCAGGGGTAGGGCAGTTATCGGGGTTTATCCGATGAATCTGGATGAAACCTGCTATTTTCTGGCCATTGATTTTGACAAGGAAGGATGGAAAAAAGATATTGCGGTGATACGAAATACCTGCTCCCAGTTTGCAATACCTGTTGCCATAGAGCGGTCACAATCAGGCAATGGCTGCCATGCCTGGTTTTTCTTTGACCAAAAGATTTCAGCTGTTTCGGCACGAAAATTCGGGACATCATTGCTGACTCATTCAATGGGGAAGCGACATGAAATTTCGTTTAAGTCCTATGACAGGTTATTCCCCAATCAGGATACTTTGCCAAAAGGCGGTTTTGGCAATCTGATTGCCCTGCCGCTTCAAAAAATAGCACGGGATAAGGGCAATTCTATTTTTATAGATGAAAACTTTAAGCCTTATCCGGATCAATGGCAATTTTTATCCAGCATTCCAACGCTTAGCGAAACAAACATGATGTTATTCATAACCAAACTGAGCCGGGGGAATGAACTGGGAATGCTTAAAAATGAAGCGTCCGAATCAAAACCATGGGTAAAAAAAGCCATTGGCTTGAAAAAACATGATTTCCCCCAAACAGTTAAAATTGTTAAGTCCGGTATGCTGTATGTTGAGAAAAAAGGATTGACTCAAAAGGCATTGAATACCCTTAAAAGATATGCGGCTTTTAAAAATCCGGAATTTTATAAAGCACAGGCCATGAGACTGTCCACCTTTGGCAAACCCAGGGTCATCTCCTGCTCGGATGATTATGAAAATTATCTGGCAATGCCCCGGGGATGTGAAGAAGATATCTACTCTTTGTTAAAAAAGAAAAATGTCACTCTAATACAAGAGGATGAATCAAATTCAGGGAAAACGATCAATGTTGAATTTAAAGGGGTTTTGAGGTATGAACAACAGAGTGCTCTTGATGCTTTATCCGCACATGAGAATGGTGTGTTATCCGCTGCAACAGCATTTGGAAAAACCGTCATTG
>JAOZST010000083.1:0-3129 GCA_029939535.1 Desulfobacteraceae bacterium
TGGTTGAAAACCGATTCGTGGGCATCAAGTCCCGTGGAGTTTATGAAACACCCGGCGGAGCCATTCTCCATCAAGCCCACATGGATATCGAGGGTATTGCCATGGACAGGGAAGTAATGCGGCTCCGGGATATGCTGGCAGCCAAATATGCCGAGCTGGTCTACAATGGTTTCTGGTTCAGCCCGGAAATGGAATTTCTCATGGCAGCCATGGACAAGAGCCAGGAAGTCATTGACGGTGAAGTAACCTTGAAACTTTACAAGGGTGTGGCCTACCCCATTGCCAGGACAAGTCCTTCCTCATTATATAACCAGGATCTTTCCTCAATGGATATTGAAGGCGGCTACAACCAGGAAGATGCCGAAGGCTTTATCAGGATCAATGCCATCCGTCTCATGGCCCATAAAAACATTATTGATAAAAAATAGAGCACCAGGTAAAAATCAAATATTATTCATCCCCGGGGAAATATCTCCGGGGATTTTTCAAGCGGGCTTTGGGAAGCATATTTCTGACAACCCTTGCTGTGGAACCTGTATCCACAAGGTCATCAATAATAAGAAGGCCCTCGCCATCTCCTTCTATGTTTTTAAGGTTTCACATGCCTGTTTTATTTTATCCTGCAAAAAAAGAAAAGATGCCAAAGGGAAATATTCTAAAAAAAGTTATGTTGGATTATTTGCTTGACAACTTTTTGCGGAATCTTATATTTCCCCTTAAAATTTTATGAGATGGCAAACATCTCAAAAACACTCAACTCAGTTTAAACAGGAATAGAGTTGGAAATAATTGTATTTCAAAGGATAGCAATGGTAAAACAAATTTTTGTGGCAATACTTGCCCTGGGGCTCATGATGGGTTGCTCCACAGAACAACAGACTGTAGATTCATCCCAATCAGGCACTGGCGATGCCAAAACAGATACTTCTCAATCAGGATCAGCCATTGCATCTGAAATGCCGGAACTTAACCTGTTATTTTTCCTTGACCCCAATGGTGGGCCATGCAAAATGCAAAATAATATTCTCATGGACATGGAAAATGAACTTAACAAAAAAGTAAGGGTAAGGTATATTCAAACCACGGTATCCGAACATAGAAATTTTTTTTCCCACTATGGCATACGAGCCCTTCCCACTCTTCTTCTGGCTGACTCCGAGGGCAAGGAAATCAAACGTATGCCTCCGGGTGTAAAAAAAGCAGATGCTGTTCGCAGCCTGATTCAATCTGGCAAAACTAACTAAAGATTCTAAAAACAATGACTCCAGCAGACATTACATTTGCATCCATTTTCATGAGCATGGTGGCAGGATTTGCCAGCATAGCATCCCCATGCGTCCTTCCGGTTGTTCCCATTATTGTCACAGGGACCAATGAAGACCACAAACACCGCCCCCTGCTAATTGTTCTGGGCCTAAGCATAAGCTTTATAGCAATGGGAGTCATAACCTCAATTTTCGGCGGGGCCATTGCCGGCATTATGCCTGTTGTTGAAAAAATTGCAGGGGTACTTGTCATTGTCTTTGGCCTGTTCATGCTTTTGGGAGTTAATGTATTCAAGAAAATTACCTTCTTTTACAGATTTCAAACCCAGAGCAAAGGAAGATGGTCCGGTATTATTCTTGGTCTTACCCTGGGTCTTGTGTGGATACCCTGTGTCGGCCCTATGCTGTCAGGGGTCCTGGCCCTGGTGGCAACCCAGGGAAAACTTTCATCCGGACTTATTCTCCTGTCTTTTTATTCTTTGGGATTCGCAATCCCCATGCTGGTGGCCGGCTATGCCTCCCAGTCAGCCCGCCAAAAACTCAGGCTGGTGAACAGCCATCCAATGGCAGTACGCGTGGTAAGCGGATTACTTCTCATTGTATTCGGCACATACATCTTGACTTCCGGCATGCTGGGCTTTGGAAATTTATTTTAAGGAATTTCCCTTGTTTTAAAAAACAAACTTCCATACAATTGCGGCCATGGATATAAAACTCATCGACCGGACTCTGGCTATTGGAAATTTAATCGGTTATTCCGGCATGGCCTATATTGAAACCGATATCGATTTGCGCATACTCTCATGGAATCCCAATGCAGAAGATCTGTTTGGATATTCAGAGAATGATGTCCTGGGGACTGAATGAAAGTTGTGAGTATTGAGATATGAGACAAAATTGCACTATTTTAATCTCACTACTCACTACTTTCATATAAAAAAATCTGAATAAAATAATTGGGAGAAAATATGGGAGTTTTTCCGGGGAAATTATCTGGTGCAGGAAAAATTTTCTGCTTGGCTGTTGGAATTTGCCTGATAACGGGTTCCCTGCTCATTGCAGCAACCCCTGAAACCGGGAAACCAATGGTTGAAAATTTTCCTGTCCATGATTCAATTAAACCCAATGTGGCATTCTGGACAGATATATTTACCCGGTATACCCGATCCCAGGGCGTCATCCACGATGCCCGGAATCTGGGTCGAATTTATGGGGTAATCAGCCTGGACACTGCCAGGACCAGAACTGCGGAAAAAAACAATGAAAAAAAGAAGAAATCTGCCCTGGAAGCCCATAAAAAAATCCTGCTGAACCTTGCTTCAGGCAAATCACCCAGAAGCCAGAAAGAGAAAAAAATAGCAAAATTATTTCCCGGCAAAGCCGGTCCTGAACACTTTAAACAAGCTGCCCGTGAATTAAGAATCCAGACCGGCCTGGCAAGGCAGTTTAAAGAGGGCCTTATCCGCTCAGGCGCAGTGATTGAAAAATTCAAAGAAATTTTCATATCCCATGGCCTCCCAGTTGACCTGGTCTACCTGCCCTGTGTTGAATCCTCCTTTGATTTCACAGCCTATTCAAAATTCGGAGCCGCAGGAGTCTGGCAGTTTACAAGGGGAACTGGAAAGCTTTACATGGAAATAGGCTATGTGGTGGACCAGCGCAGGGATCCTTTTATTTCAACCCGGTCGGCTGCCCTTCTTTTAAAAAGAAATTATAAAAAGCTGGGAGAATGGCCCATGGCCATCACAGCCTATAACCATGGTTTAAATGGTATGGTAAGGGCAAAAAAACAAAAACCCAGTAAATTCCACCGAGTCAAAAAAGGGGATACTGCCGGGGCCATTGCCAGAATTCACTCAGTTCC
>JAOZST010000083.1:3229-15167 GCA_029939535.1 Desulfobacteraceae bacterium
ACCGAGTCAAAAAAGGGGATACTGCCGGGGCCATTGCCAGAATTCACTCAGTTCCCCTGAAAGATCTCATCCTGGCAAACGGGCTGAGCCGTCGAGCCACCGTCTATATTGGCCAGAACCTGAGAATCCCGGTTCAGGGTGAAATTATAATTCCGAAAAAACAAACAATACCTGAATCATCAGTACCCTTGCCGCTGAAAACCGAATCAATTCAATCCAGCCATTGATTTTAATTCATTGCATCCCCTGCAGAAAATCTCTTACCCCATTATAAGCAAACGTCTGTAAACAAATCTATCCTCATATATCCTGGTCATACTTTTTCTTCAGCCCCCTGAACTGGTCATAGGATAATCCAAGTTTGGCTGCTGCTTTTTTCTGATTAAACCGGCAGGACTCCATGGCAGAACCAAGCCGATAACGTTCAAGAGCTTGAATTGATTCCTTGAGCGGTTTTTCAAGCAGATCTTCCAGAATATCCTCCTGCCCCTTTCCGGACAAACCCCTGGATGGAACTTGATCCCCGGCAGAATTGTCATTGTTCTCCCTTGGCACAGGAAAAACTTTATCCGAGGGGGAAACCGAGGGCAAAAGCCCTTCCCCATAGATAGATTGAAAGGGATCAAAGGAAATATCTTCGATCATATGGGAACCGGACTTATAAACAGCCCGCTCAATCACATTTTTTAATTCACGGATATTGCCGGGCCAGGCATAAGCCTCCAGTGTTTTGGCTGCCTGTTTTGTAAGCCGCGGTATTTCTTCCCACCCCAGCTCAAAGGCCATTCTCCCGGCAAAATGGTTGGCCAGCAAAAGTATATCCTCTTTGCGAAACCTCAGGGGCGGCACATAAATAACCTCAAAGGAAAGCCGGTCCAGAAGATCCTGCTTAAATCTTCCCCTGGCTGCCATTGCCGACAGATCCACATTAGCCGCAGCCACAATTCTGACATCCACCTGCACCGGCCTTGAAGACCCTACCCGTTCAAAGGAACCATATTCCACAACCCTGAGGATCTTTTCCTGGACCTCCATGGGGATGGAACCGATTTCATCCAGAAACAGGGTTCCGTCTGCAGCCTGTTCAAACCTGCCAGCCTGCCTTGTACCAGCCCCGGTAAAGGCTCCTTTTTCATATCCAAATAATTCCGACCCTATCAGGCTAGGGGTAAGTGCTGCGCAATTAAGTGTTACCAGGGGTTTTTGCCATCGTTTTGATAAAAAATGAATCCGGGCAGCGGCCAGCTCCTTTCCCGTTCCCCGTTCTCCCAGTATCAACACGGGTCTGTCTATGGGTGCCACCTGGGAAATCTGCTCCTGAAACTCAATAAATGCTTCTGACTGTCCCAAGGCCCCGGACATGGAAACAGATCTTTCTGCTCCGCCACCCTGACTTGAAAAACTCATATTTCCTCTCAAAAAATGATTAAAAAACTACAATATGGTTAATTAGACCATATTGTAGCAAATATTACCATAATAAAACCAATAGGTCAACCCGCCGATTATCATTCCAACTACTTGAAATAACTAAATATTTTATCCCATAACTTGGCCTGGCACAATTCATGCTATTCTTATTTTCCAGCTTGCACCAACAAACCAAAAATAAGGAGAAAACTCATGGGAATATTTACACGCTTCAAAGATATCATAAACTCAAATATCAATACCATGCTGGACCAGGCAGAAGACCCTGAAAAACTTATCAAACTAATGATCCGGGAAATGGAAGACACCTTGATCGAAATCAAGTCTTCCTGCGCCAACACCATTGCCAGTCAGAAAAAAGTGGGACGTATCCTGGAGGAAACAATAGAAAAGGAATCTCTCTGGAAAAAAAAGGCTGAACTGGCCGTGGCAAAGGGCAGGGATGACCTGGCCCGCCAGGCTCTTCTGGAGAAAAGGCGGTTTACCCAGAGGAGTGAGGCTGTTGAGGATGAGTTTGTGGAAATAGGAATTATTGTTGAACAATACCAGGATGATATCCAGGAACTGGAAGCCAAACTTAAATCTGCCAGGGAAAAACAACGCATGCTGGTCCAGCGGCACATCAGGGCAAAAAGGAAAAAGAAAGCCCAGCAGGAAATCCGGCGGGTGGACAGCGCTGAGGTCATGCAGAAATTTGATGAGATTGAAAACCATATCGAGCGCATGGAAGCCGAGGCAGACCTTGTCAATTTCGGCAGGGCTACAAGTCTTGAAGAGGAATTTGAGAACCTGGCCGCTGATGATGAAATTGAAAGTCAGCTCAGGAATTTAAAATCCTCCCAATCCCAAAAAAAGAATGATACAGATAATGAATAAACCTATATATAAACCCCTGCACAAACCAGGAAATACAGAGGAGTGATTTAATGATGTATGGCGCACTAATCATAGGGATCTGTATTGGAGGAGCCATTCTCCTGATCGTCACACTGGGGCTGATCATTATCGGCATTATAAGGTCGGCCAAAACCGGAGGAATCTCAAAAAAAGAAAAACAGGTCCATGCCGATGAGACCAAAATGATCCAGGACATTTTCAAAGGACTCTCAAAAATGGAAGAAAGAATAGAGGTACTTGAAACCATTTTGATTGAACGTCAGAGAAAGGAATAAAAAAATGCCACGACATTACGGGAAAAAAAGATATAAAGGATTTGACCGGACCAGGAACCATTATGGGAGGTTCAGGGACCAGGTGGACATGATCGCATCCACCAGCGGGATCTATCGATCAAGAAGGGGAATCTTCATGGGAGTCTGCCGGGGCCTTGCCGAGCAGTTTAATTTCAGTGTTTTCTGGGTGAGAACAATTGTACTCCTCCTGTTTTTATTCACTGGATTCTGGCCCATTGGAGTATTGTACATCATTGCCGGCCTTCTCCTGAAAATGGAACCGGTAATTCCCCTTGAAAACGAAACAGACCAGGAATTTTATCAATCCTATACCACTTCCAGGGAATCTGCCATCCAGAGAATCAAGCGTAAATTTGATAATATTGACCGAAGGATACAGAGAATGGAGCACACAGTGACTTCCCGGGAATTTGAGCCATAATTTTCTTCATTTTATTTACCCCCGGATGTTGGACCTTTTATGCATCCGGGGACTTTTTTTGTATTTTATAGAACCCCGAACAACTTCAAGGCATCCCTGAACAAGACCAGTGCAAGAGCGCAAAGAGAAACCCCCAGACATTTCATGGTATACACATATACACGACCCTTTAATTTTGCTCACTTTATCCAGGACAATACCAGAGGTGCGGGCACCTTTAATCCCCATCTTAAAAATCACTCCTCCGCCCACAAGGGAAATAACACCCAGCACAGTAGGATCAATAAAAAAAACAAACCATATCATGTCACTTTGTATTTATCTACTTTGTATTTTGACAAAAAAACTATTGTCTCCCAGGGGAAGCTATATTAGTTTACACCAAGGTTGCATAAAAATTATAAAAAAGACAAATTAACTATAAAATACAAAGGAAGCCCGCACCGGCTGAATTCCTTAACTCCAGGGGGAAATACAATGCAGACTATATCAAAAGACCAGATCAAAAATAAAATCGCCGACACCCCCCTCATCTTTTACCGGGGCCTGAATACCTATGAACATGGGTCCTATTTCCTGGCAAAAAAAGATATTGCCCAGAAATTATTTACCTATGAATTTGACGGCACCTTTGGTAATTATACAACCCAGATCCACTTAAAAAGAGACCAGATTGATATGGAATGCGATTGTCCCTACCCGGGGCAGGGCTGCAGGCATGTGGTGGCAGCCTTTCTCAATGCCAGAGATGTTATGGCCAGAAACACAATCCAGGAAGAATTATTATCAGACTTAGAAGTCAAAATCGACTCGGAGGACCCCAATCTGTCCGAGGAAGAAATCAGGGCCCAGGCACTGTCAGATCGTAAAAAAAGGGCCTTGTCTGAAAAATTCACCATGGTCCGGGGGGATATGTTCAAAGGCGATCATCTGGTAATCAACAAGCAAAACCGTCAATACACTGTCACCCTCCATGACCCGGAAAAAGGCGTTGGCCACTGTTCCTGCCCGGATTATCTCACCAACGGCCTTGGCATTTGCAAGCATATCCAGTTCATGGCAGAATCCCTGAAAAAAGAACCGGGATTTAAAAAACAGGTGTCCAGGGAAGTCTTTCCCTTTACAGACATTTACTGGGATTCATTGTCCGGGGCGCCCAGATTATTTTCCCAGCGCCTGAACTCGGAAATGAAAGATCTAAAGTCTGTACTGAAAAAATATTTTAATGATAAAGGCGAATTTATTGGAGCAGACATGGCAGCCATCATGGGGCTCATGGCAAAACTCCACGGGGACAAGCGGGTAAGAATCCGACAGAACCTGCTCAAGCGGGTGGAACACCGTCTCCAGAACCTGCAGTTGGAAAAACTTGGAAGCCAGAAGATCCCGGAACCTGAACTGAACATCCAATTATATCCCTACCAGAAGGAAGGGGTTGCATTTGGGGTGCTGAAAACCGGAGTGCTCATAGGAGATGAAATGGGACTGGGCAAAACCCTCCAGGCCATTTCCCTGGGGCTTTTGAAAAAAGAAATCTTTGGTTTTTCACGGATATTGGTGGTCACTCTGGCATCCTTGAAAGAGCAATGGAAGCGGGAAATTGAAAAATTTTCCAAGGAAAAAGCCACCATCATTGAAGGCAGCCCTTTCCAAAGAAAAGCCACCTATCAAAATGATCCTAATTTATTCAAGATCACCAATTATGAAGCAGTTTTACGGGATGTAACAATATTGTCCGGATTCAACCCGGATATCATCATCCTGGATGAAGCCCAGCGCATTAAAAATTTTTCCACCAAAACCGCAGAATCAGTCAAAAGACTGCCCAAAAAACATGCCATTGTACTTACCGGTACCCCCCTGGAGAATAAACTTGAGGATGTATACTCCATTGTGCAGTTCCTTGATCCCTACATGCTGACACCTTTGTGGAAATTTGCAGCCGATCATTTCATGATTCCAAGAAAGAAAAAAACCACCATTGGTGGCTACAAAAATCTGGAACTGCTCAAGGAAAAATTAAAAAGCATCGTGATCCGGCGGAAAAAAGAAGAAGTTCTCAAAGACCTTCCCAAAGAAGTGGTGAACAATTATTATATTGATCTCGCCCAGGAACAGCAGGAAATACATTCCGGGTACGCAAGGAGCCTGGTTCCCCTGCTCAATAAAAAATTTTTAACCCCAATGGATCTTCGTAGAATCCAGATCCTGCTGCTGCGCATGAGAATGGTCTGTGATTCCACCTATCTCATTGACAGGGACACCCATATCTCCCCCAAGCTAAAGGAGCTTGCAAGCATCATTGATGAGATCGTCATTCAAAATCAGCGGAAAATGGTTATCTTCAGCGAATGGACCACCATGACATTTTTGATTGCCAGACACCTGTCTGACATGAACCTTCCCTTTATTGAATTATCAGGAAAAGTGCCGGTAAAAAAGCGCCAGGCCCTGATTGATGAATTCACTAATAACAAAGAATGCCGGGTCTTTTTATCCACAGATGCCGGAGGCACAGGCCTGAACCTCCAGGCTGCAGACTGTGTGGTCAATTTTGAACTGCCCTGGAACCCGGCAAAAATGAACCAGCGCATTGGCCGGGTCAGCCGCATCGGTCAGGAAAGCTCCTGTATCAACGTTATCAATCTCATTGCAAAACACAGTATTGAAGAACGGATCCTGGCCGGTATCCAGATGAAAACAGATCTATTCAAAGGGGTGTTTGACGAGGGTCCGGACATGGTTGAATTCTCCAGGGAAAAAAAGAATGAAATGCTGAACCGGCTGCGGGAAATGATGGGGGAAGAGCCGGAAGCCCCCGCCTTTGAATCAGCAGAACCAGAAGAAATTCCGGAAGACACTCCCTTTTTCATGAACCCGGAAGTTTTAAACCGGGAAGATCAGGATTCTGAAGGCTTGGAGCCTGAAATTTCAGATAAAACCGATCAGGATGGATACCAGCAAGACCTTCACCCGGAAGGAGAATCACCATCAAAACCCCTGCCTCTTGATGAACCGCCCCCGGAAAATATCCTGGCAAACCAGCCTCCGGAAAAAATCGAAACCGTTCTGAATTCAGGTATGGAATTCATTGCCGGTCTCATGGAAATGGCCACAGGCCAGAAGATGGAAAAATCCAAAGACCAGAAAAAAATGATTGAAATCGACAGTTCTAGCGGCGAGGTAACCATGAAATTCAAGCTTCCTGGATTTTAATTGACTTTTACCGGTAATAGGAATAGGAAATTCCTTCTGATAATCTGGTTTTAACAGGCTTTACCCTATATATACTATATATATAAATCTGGAGATATGAACATGGTCAATCCAAGACATTTACCCCCCTTTTCTATTGGCAAACGCATTGTGATCAAGGTTGGCAGCGGGGTGTTGACCAGAAAAAATAATTTAAACATTGAAATCATCAATGCCATAACCGAACAGATCTGCGCCCTGTATGACAGGGGAATCCAGGTCATCCTGGTTTCTTCCGGGGCAATGGCAGCCGGCGTCACCAAACTTGGACTTTCCAGACGTCCGTCTGAGACCCCCAAGCGCCAGGCAGTATCCGCCATTGGCCAGGCGGATTTGATCAGGGAATGGGAAAAAGCCCTGGAACACTGCGGCCGGAAAGTGGCCCAGGTCCTGCTGACCCGGGGGGATTTATGTGACAGAATCCGCTATCTTAATGCCAGGAACACCATCAACACCCTGCTGGAATGGAATGTTCTTCCCATTATCAATGAAAATGACACGGTTGCTGTCAAATCCCTGCAATTCGGGGACAATGATAATCTGGGAGCCATGATCACCCTGCTTTTGGGAGCTGATCTCATGATCAACCTCACGGACATCGGCGGACTATTTGACAGGGATCCAAGGGTTCATGAAGATGCCCGGCTGCTTCGGGAAGTCACCACCATGGGAAAACATATAGAAGCCATGGCCGGAAAGATTGCCGGACCCCTGGGAACCGGAGGCATGCTCTCCAAAATCACTGCAGCCAAGAAACTTACTGCCGCCGGAATTCCCATGATCATTGCCTGCGGTCTTGAGCCGGATATCCTGATAAAAATTTTTAACAACGACTATATCGGGACCTATTTTGTGCCCAAAAAACAAAAAATTAATTCCCGGAAAAACTGGATCGGCCTGACCCTCCAGGCCAAGGGAAAGATCACCCTGGATGCCGGTGCCCAGAAAGCCGTAGTCAATAAAGGCAAAAGCATACTCCCTTCGGGCATTACCCGGGTAGAAGATTATTTTGATGTGGGAGATCCCGTGGAATTTTTAAATGAGGATAAGGATGTTTTAGGCATGGGTCTTGTTAACTACAATGCTTCGGATATTCTGAGGATCATGGGCTGTAAAACCAGCCAGATCAAGGAAAGGCTGGGATTCAGGTCCTATGACGAGGTGATCCACCGGGACAACCTCATGATAACGGCTGACCCGGAATAGCTCTGTTTTCATCCTTTGTTTACCTTTTTTAATAAAAATACCCCTTTCAAAAGGAGACCACACATGTCTTTGGAAACCAGTATCATTAAGATCGCTCAAAATGCCAGGAAAACTGCCAGAACCATGGCAGCCATTTCTTCCAATCAGAAAAACCAGGCCCTTATCAATATTGCCGGCCTGATTCAACAAAATGCAGCAATAATCCAAAAGGAAAATAAAAAAGACATTGAACAGGCCGAGAAAAACAAACTCAGCCCTGCCATGATCGACAGACTTACCATCACCCAGGGAATCATTGATTCCATGGCAGAAGGGCTTTCCTTTGTGGCCAACCTGGAAGATCCTGTGGGATCTTTATCTGATTCCTCCATCCGGCCCAATGGACTTGAAGTAGCAAAAATGAGGATACCTCTGGGGGTAATCGGCATTATCTATGAATCCCGCCCCAATGTCACCGTGGATGCAGCAGGACTCTGCCTTAAGGCTGGCAATGCCGTAATTTTACGGGGAGGGTCCGAAGCCATCCATTCCAACATGGCCCTGGCAGCTGTAATCGAAGAGGGCATGGAAAAAGCAGGCCTGCCCAGGGCAGGGGTCCAGATAATCCCCTTGCCAGACCGTGAGGCTGTGGACATTCTTCTGAAACAGGAGGAATCCATTGATCTCATCATCCCCAGAGGTGGAGAAGGTTTGATCCGCCACGTTGTGGCCCTGTCCACCATCCCTGTCCTCAAGCATTACAAAGGAATCTGCCACGCCTATGTGGATGACAGGGCCGACCTTGCCATGGCCGCCAAAATATGTGTCAATGCCAAGGCCCAGCGCCCGGGAGTCTGCAATGCCCTGGAAACCATGCTGGTCCATGAAGCTGTTGCAGATCAATTTTTACCCCTGGCCTTTAAACCCCTGTCAGAAGCCGGGGTAACCCTCAGGGGCTGTGAAAAATCCATTGCCATTCTTTCCAATATAGAACCAGCAACTCCCATGGACTGGGATGCGGAATACCTGGATCTCATCCTGGCCGTCAAGGTGGTCAAAGACATGGATGATGCCATGGCCCATATTGCAACCCACGGGTCCAATCACACCGAAGCCATCATCACCTCAGACTACAGCCGATCCCGGCGATTTGTCCGGGAAGTGGATGCTTCCCTGGTCATTGTCAATGCCTCCACCCGGTTCAATGACGGAGGAGAACTGGGCCTGGGTGCTGAAATGGGGATATCTACTTCCAAACTCCATGCCTACGGCCCCATGGGCATAAAAGAACTGACCACCACCAAGTTTGTGGCCTGGGGAGAGGGACAGATCAGGGTCTGACTCTGTTTATCCAAAACCAGCCAGGACAAGATAGGCAATTCCCACTGACCCCAGTACAGGCACAATGATTCCACCCCTGAAAATGCCGTAGACAGCAGTGAATCCAATGCCTATAAGGCCTGCTGTGGGCATGTCCGGGGTTGCGGTCATCACGCCGGGTATTATCAGGGCGCCAATGGCGGCCGCAGGGATATATTTTAAAAAAGCATCCACTTTACCGGGGATCTGGGTGCTGTGAAAAAATAAAAAAGGCATGAGCCTTGGCCCATAGGTTACTGCCGCCATTCCCAGGATCAGAGGAATCAAATTATGCTCCATGGATTTCTTCCTTTTGGGTTCTGGTTAAAAAGGCTCCCAGAGAGGCAATCACAATGATGCAGACGATGATGCTCCATCCCTTTGGCAGAAAATCCAGATAGATGAGCAGCCAGTTGAGCAGACCTGATGTCAGGGCAAGAAAAAGTGTCAGTAAGGATGCCTTGATCTCAGGCATCAAAATGGCGAGAAGCAGGGCATAGAGGGCCACACCCATGCTCTGGCTTAAAATCTGGGGCATGAATCCCCCCAGAAGATATCCGCACAGGGTGCCGGAAACCCATCCTGAATAGGCCGACATCTGGAGGGTAAAGACAAAGCCTTTGGACAGGGGGCCTCTTTTAAAAGAAAGAACGGAAAAAACCTCGTCCGTGACCCCGAAAGCCAGAAAAAAATAATATTTCAGAGTTCTTTCTTTAATGCGGGTGGAAAGATAAGCACTCATTAAAAAATGTCTGAAATTAACCAGAAGTGTGGT
This sequence comes from Desulfobacteraceae bacterium, assembly GCA_029939535.1. Taxonomy (GTDB): domain Bacteria; phylum Desulfobacterota; class Desulfobacteria; order Desulfobacterales; family Desulfobacteraceae; genus NBML01. The sequence continues at coordinate 12,849 of JAOZST010000083.1, forward strand.
CAGAATTATCCCTGTGGGGCCCATGCCTGTGGCCAGAAGGTTCAAGGCAATAAACTGGCTGGCCCCGGCAAAGACCACGGCAGAGAATAAAAATGCCTCCAGCAGCGTGACTTCTGTGGCTTTGGCCAAGATTCCAAAGGCCACGGCAGCGGGAAAGTAACCGATAAAAATTGGAAGGCCCGCTTTCACGGCATCCCCAATGTCTTGATTTTCCATTTACCAAGCTCCGTTGTATGAAAAACGACAATATACTTTATACAACGGGTCTTGGCAATACTCCTGCCCGCTGGGCAATTTCAGGCACCTTGTGTTCCCATTCAATGGCCATCATGTGAACACCGGCCACCCCTTCCATCTCCTTGAACTCTTCGACCTGTTCCAGGGCAAATTTAATTCCTTCTTCGGCCTGATCCCTTTTATCAACCCCTTTGAGACGCCGGATCAAAGGATCGGGTATATCCATGCCAGGTACAAATTTTTTCATAAAATTGGCCATGCCTGCATTTTTCATGGGCGTGACCCCGGCCAGTATATAGCAGCGTTCATGGAGTCCCATGTCCACAACCTTTTTCATGAAATCCCTGAACTTTTCCATATTAAATATGCACTGGGTCTGGACAAAGTCTGCCCCGGCCTCAATTTTGGTGGCAAGCCTGTATACCCGAAATTCATAGGGATCGGCAAAGGGGTTGCAGGCAGCGCCCACAAACATTTCCGGGGGCACATCAATATCATCCCCATTCATGAATTTGCCATCATCCCGCATTTTTTTGACTAGGGCAATGAGCTGCATGGAATCAATATCATGGACATTTTTGGCCTGGGGATGGTTGCCAAAGGTCTGGTGATCTCCGGACAGGCAGAGCATGTTCCTGATTCCCAGGGCATGGGCCCCCAGGATATCGCTCATCATGGCCAGACGGTTCCTGTCCCTGCAGACCATCTGAAAATTGGGTTCCAGGCCCTCTTCCTTCAAAAGCCTGGAGGCTGCCAGGGAAGACATCCGCACCACGGCGGTCTGGTTGTCGGTAAGGTTTACGGAATCCACATTGCCTTTGAGATACTTGAATTTTTCTTTTAAATATTCCACATTGGCGCCCTTGGGAGGGCCGCATTCCCCTGTAAATGCAAAATGGCCGGCTTTCAGAACCTTTTCAAGATTACTTCCTGATTTGAATTCGCTCATTTTGATTCTCTCCTTATATATTTCCCTGAACCAGTTCTTCCCTTATGCTACGCCTGGGTCCCCCGTCCCTTGCAGTCTGCCAGTCCTTGAGCCCTTTGACACCCATAAGATCCTCCAGCTGGCCTGCCTCCATTTTCTTTCTCACAATGGAATCCCAGATGCATTCAATATCTTTATTCACCTCACATACCCCGTTGGATGACCCCCCGCAGGGTCCGTGGAGAAGACTTTTGGCACATCGTGCAATGGGACACAGACCGCCGAAATTATGGATGGCGCAGGTACCGCAGCCGGCACACCTCTCTTCCCATACCCCGTGCTGGGTGGCTCCGCCGAAAAATGTGGTGTTCACTGCCGGATAAAATGTCTGATCCCTGTACATTTCAGACAAAAACTGAGGCCCCACTCCGCAGGCCATGGAAATAACTGCCTCATAGTTGTTAACCTCCTCACCCAGCTGGGACACATACTCGTTGTCGCATTGTCTTTCCAACACCTTTATATCGATATCCAGTTCATTTCCTGCTTTTTTCCTGGCAATTTTCATGGAAGATGACAATATCTCAACCTCTTTGAGCCCACCTACGTTGCAGACAGTCACACACCCCTTACACCCGACAATGAGAATTTTCTTATTGTCTTCCACCATGGCCAAGATTTCTTCAAGAGATTTTCGATCAGCAACTATCATTTATCACCTCTTTTATTTGTTCCCAATGCCTGCGTCTGCCGGCATTGAAAGATTGATTATCCTTTGAATTATGCCATTGTACTGGTTTTAACCGGTGTGGGGCCAAGGGCTCTTATCCTCTGGGTCATCTCATTGGCTATCTCGGCAAACCTGGCTCCCTGGGCAGAGGAAAGGTTATACATTTCCACCCTTTCCGGTTCAATGCCCAGCTCTTTCAGTGTTTTTTTCACATATTCCACCTTTCGCCGCGCCTTAAGGTTACCTTCCCGATAATGGCATTCCCCCTCAAGACATCCTGCCACATAAACCCCGTCTGCCCCATCCTCAATGGCTTTGAGCAAATGAAGAATATCTACCCTGCCCGTGCATGGTACCTGAATAATCTTTACATCAGCAGGATAGGAAAGTCTCATGGAACCTGCCAGGTCCCCGGCTGCATAAG
>JAOZST010000084.1:0-6362 GCA_029939535.1 Desulfobacteraceae bacterium
CCCATTTTCTTGCCGGTGGAAATGTCTCCCGTGTGGTCCAGGCATTGATTGCAGCCGATAAGGCCAATATCGAATTGAGCTTTAATCGCAGCGTGGCCATTGATCTGGCTGGCCGGGATGTGCTGGAAGCTGTTCAGATGTCTGTTAACCCAAAGGTTATTGAGACCCCTCTGGTGGCTGCCATGGCAAAGGACGGTATCCAGCTCAAGGCTCTTTCAAGGGTAACTGTAAGGGCTAATATTGACCGCCTGGTGGGGGGAGCCGGAGAAGAAACCATCCTGGCCAGGGTTGGTGAAGGTATTGTAACCACCATCGGATCTGCCGCCAACCATAAAGCAGTGCTTGAAAATCCAGATACCATATCCAAGACCGTTCTTTCCAAGGGCCTGGATTCCGGGACTGCCTATGAAATTTTATCCATAGATATAGCTGATGTGGATGTGGGCAAGAACATCGGTGCAGAGCTTGAAACTGACCGGGCCGAGGCTGACAAGAAAATTGCCCAGGCCAAGGCAGAGGAAAAACGGGCAATGGCATTTGCCCAGGAACAGGAAATGAGGGCCAGGGTCCAGGAAATGAGGGCCAAGGTAGTGGAAGCGGAAGCAGAGGTGCCACTTGCCATGGCAGAGGCCTTTAGAAGCGGTAATCTGGGAATTATGGATTATTATAAGATGAAGAATATTTCCGCAGACACCAAAATGAGAGACAAAATCGCAACCCCGGAAACAGATCCGCAAAAATAGCCAGTCAGTATAGGAATTGGCATTTAGCCATTAGCTAAAAGTCAGCAGCTAATGGCTAAATGCTCGCGTGATAGCGCGCCAAGTTCAACCATCATTGGTCCCTGGAATTATAATGCAGGGATCAATGATATTACCGATGATATTACCGATGATATTACCAAGGATAAGCCATGGATTTTGATTCAATCATAACCTTTATACTGATTGTTTTGTTTTTTGTTTTTCCATCCATTTTAAAGCAATTAAGCCGGAAGAAAAAAACAAGTGCAGCCCCTAATAAAGCAAATAAAGCAAAAAAACCGTCTTTATTTGGGAAACTGGGCGATAAAATCCGTAAATTTGCAGAAGAGATTGAAAAGCAGGCAAAAGAAAAAAAACAGGGCCAGGGCTGGGAAGAAATTATAGATGACCAGGAAATGGTAAAAACCTATGAAGATCCCTTTGACCCGGATGCGTATGAAGACGATGGGTATCATGAGGCTTTAGAGCCAATGCAGGAACCCTCAATTTCAGTGGCGGTTTCAGAAGAACCTGGAAAACCTGTTTTGAAATCTGGAAAGCCGTCTTCTGGCCGGGAGAATTGTTTCGGCAATTCTTATGGGAAAACCAGTCTGTCGTCTTCAAGGCTTCAGCAGGCCATTATCTGGTCGGAAATTCTTTCAAAGCCAGTGGCCTTGAGGGAGGAATAGGTCAATCTCCGGAAAGCATCAATTACCATGAACCGGATAATTATGAAAATTGATATGCAGTATCCATGAAACCGGATTATTTTTCCATATAGGTATTAAATATCTTTTCATGGGAAATATATTTTTCCTGATCAGAATCAAGAAGATACATGCGGATGGCATTGACTCGGTTAAGGATCTCCTCTTCCGCCCGTTTTCTCATGAGTTTCTTTGTTTTAATGATATCGTTTTTAAGCGAGGACGTCTGATTGGCAGCATAGTATTTTTCGGTTTTGTATTGAATTCTTTTTTCAATGAGTTCTTCCCTCAGGCTGTTATGGCCCTCATCCAGAAACAGGATCTCGGGCATGAGGTCTGCAAAATGAGTTACGGCAATAATGTCTTTTTTACGCTGCCAATACCCGATTAAAAATTCCGGTTCCAGATCTTTATAATTCTGCAGCGGCATATACATACGTCTTAAATACAGTAATACCTTTTCCGTTTTTTTCCTATGGCCGCCAATGATTACTGAACCGCCTACTTCATCTTTTCGGACTCCCTTGGTCAATGGAATTTCTCCATCAATGATATTTAAAAATTTATTGGTCAGGGCATCGGAAGGCTGGCCTCCGGTTGCGCTTCTTTTGGGAGCCAGGGCATCGCCCTCGTCAAAGAAAATCACAGTGGGAGCCACCATCTTTGCGATGTCATAGACCTTTTCAAGGTTTGCAACCGCCCCGTGTACGGGACTTGAGGTGTCCTGGAGGGCAGATGGGCTTGTGGCAATGTCATGGACCTTCAGGTTGGAGGAAAGCCAGGTCCTAACCAGAAAGTTTTTTCCACTGCCGGGTGGACCTGTAAGAACAACTCCCTTTTCTTCGCTGACCCCGTAAGTAAAACAATTGTTTGCCATTTCTGAGAATTTGTCTTTGATATCTCCCACATATACATCCCAGCTCACATTCCGGTCCATGCGGTCTACGACCTTGTTGCATAGCTCTCCATAGACATTTTTAGCCACCAATTGAAAGGCGCTGCGTATAAGTATGCTGTTGGGCTTCCCTTACTGTGGCGCTTTTGCCGCTGCCAGAAGTCCCTTCTATTATCATGATGGGAGCCTTGGGCACATCCGGGTCTTCAATATGCTCTTTCCTGATATGGGCCCTATAGATTTTGTCAAAAGTTTTTTCCAATTCCACTGGAACATGTAAATCAGTCAACTCCCTGTCCAGAACAGCACTCAGATAGTGGTATTCCGGCTTTGTCAGTTCTTTTTCAATGATTTTGTTCCAGGAAGCACCGGGGTTGGTTTCTCCTGAATATAAAAATCGTTTTTTCCAGTCTGTTAGAATAGTCGGATTGTTGAGTACATTCATCTGTTTTTTTTCCAGCGCATGAAAGAGATGAAATACAGGAACTCCTTTATACCGGAAAAGATCAGGTTGGGGGGCTTGTACTGATTCAGGCGGGATCTTACAAATGCCTTGGTATCATAAGTCCATGATGCTGCCATGGATTCAATTTTTTTCATAGGCAGTGGCCCATTTTTGCTGAGAGAGAAATTCAAACAGGGCCGGGTTTACCGCCTGGTTTCTGGGTCCCCCAAGTGCCAGATGCAGAGAGCGTATCCCTTCAAGGTAGGCTTTGTAGAGTTTTTTGATCCGGTCTGCTTCCTGATCTGCCGCATAATTGTCTGCTTCTGCTATGAGCTGGCGGCGTTTTTTCTCTTCAGTTGCCTCCACCAGTTTGTCGCCAAACCGGGTTTCATTGAGGACAAAACTAACCACTTCAATTCCGTATTTTCCTTCCAAAGTAAGGCCGTTCTTGTTGATGGGTCGTTTTTCAATGCTTCAAAAATATTTTCCTTGATTTTTTCCCTTTTGCTGATGAGATTATTGACCTCTTCTCCCTGGAGGATGTCTTTGGAAATGCCGTTAAAATCTCCCTGGAGCAGGATTTCCGGGAAGAGGTTTTCAATACCATACCTTTAAATCTTTTATTTTAAAGGTCATTAGAGCCGATGTCCACAGGGCTACATTTGCCTAGGAAATAATTTTGATTGGGGCTGAAGAACCTCCAAGGTACATGTTCTGGTTCATTAACGGGACTTCTTTTTCAAGTTTTGTGAAAAAGGGGAGCCTGTAATGCCAGCCCACTTCAGTGACAGCCTGTCTTTGTCCCCCAAACTGCTCCAGAATAACTGCATAATTCAGCTTAACCTTGTAGATGATCTGGGTGGAATAAACAACAGCTGCCAAAGAGTAAAATAATGCAATGACTATGAAAATAAAGGCGGTTCTCCTTGCCATGGTCATGACCCGGGCCCGCTGGAGAAAAACAACTGAAGCCTGATCCTTCAAACCTGCTCCTTTCCCTAAAACAAATCAGTAGTGTTCTTTGAAAAAATAAGCCTGAAAATAATTCGTCAAAAGAGTTATAAAATCAGCAGGAAAATAAAGAAATAGCACATGGAATTCAAGAGTAAGAAAGAGTATACATGAATATGGATTGGTCGTCAAAAATTATTTGATTTTGCCTGCCAGTATCCCGGATTCAGTGGGCCCTTTGAAATCCAGACGTGCTATATCGACTACTCCCTGGGCTGTGAGCATGTCAATAAGTTGTTTTTCAGTATAGGATTGTCCCTTTTGGGTTCCCAGGAACATGTTCAGGGAGAACAGGGCTGGAAACAGAGGCCCATCCATGGTGTTGTCCAGGATAAATTCATGGATAAATATTTTTCCTCCGGGTCTGAGTGCAGATATTGCCCGGGCAATGATTTTTTCCGCCATTTCCGGTCCCTCCCCATGGAGAATATGGGAAAGCCAGGCAGCATCAAATTTCTGGTCAAGGCAAAAGTCTTTCCTTGTATAATCACCCGGGGTAAAAGAGACCTGGTCCGACACCTTGAATTGCTCAATGGTTTTTTCCGCAAAGGGACGGGTGGTTGGAAGGTCGCAGATTTCAGCAGCCAGGCCGGGGTTATTCAGGCAGAAATGGATGGCAAAGGTGCCGGGTCCTCCGCCCAGGTCCAGGAGCCGTGTGCATTGGGAAAGGTCCAGGTCCTTTGCAAGACCCGGGGCTGTTGCCATGCCGATATTGAACATGCCCATGAGAAAACTTTCCCGCCGCTCTTCTTCTGAAACCGGGGCAGGCTCTGCAACCGGGGCAGGCTGGTGAATGGGGGCTTTTTCCTCTTCTTCTGAATGGGATGCTGTCTGGCGAATGGGGCTGCCCTGTCTTATGGCCTGGTCCATGTTGACCCAGGACTGGGCAAGGTGGTGATGGTGGAGAATCATAAACCCGATATATTGTTTTGAATCCTTGGATAAAAAGGTCAGTGCTTCGGTCGTGTTGGTATATGTGTCCTTTTTTTTAACCAGAAGTTCCATGGCTGCCAGGGCATTTAAGAGCATGGTAACTCCCCTTTCATCCATGCCCAGCTTTTCAGCGATCTTTCCCCTGGACAGGGTGCTGGATCCGATAATAGTGAAGATATCCAGTTTTACACCGGCATGGAGGGTGCAGGTTTTCCAATAATATCCTGACATTTCAAGCAGGGTTCCCGGGTTCCAGTCCATTTTTTCTCCTTTTCTTTGTTTTTTCCTTTTATTCTTTTCCAATTAAAAAAATACCATAGGTGGCAAAGAGATTGGGAAGAAAATTAACTATTTTCCCCTGGCTGCCACGGTTGTTGGTATTGATGGCTGCTTTTTTCAGGATTTTAAATCCAGTCTGATCGGCAAAATACTTAAAATCATTTAAACTCAAAACCCTTATGTTGGGGGTATTATGCCAGAAATAGGGCAGTTCCTTTGTCATGGGTGCGCAGCCAGTTGCAGCCAATTGCATCCTTACTTTTATATGACCGAAATTGGGGAAACTGACCACTCCCATTTTAGCCACCCTGAGCATGGATTTTATCAGGGCTGAGGGTTCATATACCTGCTGGAGGGTTTGTGAACACAGGGCATAATCAAAGGCCTTATCAGGGTAATCCTCCATCTCTTCATTTATATCTCCCTGGAGAACGGAAATTCCCTTTTCAATGCATTTGACCACTTTGGATTCTTTGATTTCAATTCCTTGTTCAATGACCTGTTTTTCTTTCTTAAGCCAGTAAAGTATATCACCTTCACCGCAGCCCAGGCCCAGAACCTTTGATCCTGGTTCTATCCAGGATGCAATTATTTTCAGATCATAGCGCAGGGGTGTCATGGTCTGCCCTCCTTAAAAATCCTTTCATAAGGTTGTCAAGACGCTGATCCGGTAATAAAAACGCATCATGGCCCCATTGGGCATCTATTTCGCAGAAGCTTACATCCAGGGCATTTTTTTTCATGGCTGTAACCATCTCCCTGGACTGGTAGGTTGGATAGAGCCAGTCCGAGGTGTAGGAGACCACAAGAAATTTTGTTTTACAATTGGAAAAGGCCTTTACAAGTGATCCTTTTCCATATTCCCTTGCCAAATCAAAATAGTCAGCAGCCTTTGTTATATATAGAAAAGAGTTTGCATCAAAGCGTTCGATGAATTTATTGCCCTGGTATTGGAGATAGGATTCCACCTGGAATTCAGCCCCGAATTCAAAGCTCAGGGCGCTTCGGTTCTGGAGCCTTCTTCCAAATTTAAGACGCATGGATTCATCGGATAAATAAGTTATATGTCCGATCATCCTGGCAATGGCAAGGCCCATGTCCGGTTTTTTTTTATTATAATAGTTCCCGTTGTTCCAATGGGGATCAGCCATTATGGACTGCCTGGCCACCTCATTAAAGGCAATGGCCAGGGCTGAATGACGACAGGTGGTTGCCAGGGGAATGGCAGAGACAACCATGTCCGGATATCTGACACACCACTCCAGGACCTGCATACCCCCAACAGATCCTCCAATGAGGGACAATAGTTTTTTTATCCCCAGATGATCCATCAGGGCCTTCTGGGCCGT
>JAOZST010000084.1:6462-15051 GCA_029939535.1 Desulfobacteraceae bacterium
ATGCTGGCGCCGCCTTCCAGCTCCAGGGGATTTGGAGGTTCTGCAAAGGTAAAAAACTGTTTCTCAACAATGCCGATGGTGGCACCGCTTTGGTCATGCCCTGTATATTCGCTCATGTTCAGACTTTCCCAAGGGCCTGCTCAATATCATAGCAGATATCATCAATATGTTCGATGCCTGTGGAGAACCGAAGCAGACAGGGATCAGCCAGTTTATTTTTTAAATCCTCGGGAAAGGAAACATATTGTGAGGAATAGGGATGAATGATAAGGCTCTTGCAATCCCCCAGGTTGGCCAAGTTTAATATCATGGAAAGATTGTCAATGAATTTAAAGCAGGCATCCTGATCCTGCAACCCAAAGGTCAGCATGGTGCCGAATCCCTTGTCCTTGAATAGTTTCTTTGCCATACCATGGCTTGGATGGTCTTCAAACCCGGGGAAATTAACCCATTTTACCTTGGGATGTGCCTTTAGAAAGTCAGCAGTCCTGAGGGCATTTTCCATTTGCCGTTCCATTCGTACCCCAAGGGTATTAAGACCAATGGCCGTGAGAAATGAATGAAATGGTGCGGGGGTGGTGCCAAAGTTTATATGATGTTCCTTCCACATCCTGTGGAGAAAAGCCAGGTCACCTTTTTGCTGAACAAAGGGATGAAAATCTTTGAATTTTTCCGTGTGCCAGTCAAAGTTGCCTGCATCAACCACCACACCCCCAAGGGCTGCACCATGGCCGGAAAAATATTTAGTAGTAGAGTGGAGAACAATATCAGCCCCAAGTTCAATGGGGCGGCAGAGCCAGGGAGATGCCAGGGTGTTGTCCACCAGAAGTGGAATCCCTTTTTTATGGGCAATGTCTGCAATGGCACCGATATCTGGAATTTCCATTCCAGGGTTTGTAATGGTTTCCATATAGACAAACCTGGTTTTGTCATTGATTCTGGTTTCAAGCTCTTCCAGGTTCAAGAGGTCAACCAGGGTGACATGGATGTCATATTTTTTAAAAATATTGGTAAACAGACCATAGGTTGACATGAAAAGGGATTTACTGGCAACAAACTCGTCTCCAGCCCTCAAAAGAGTCATGCAGGAATTGTTTATGGCTGCCATTCCCGATGAGGTAACCACTGCACCCTTTCCAGATTCCAGGGTGGCCAGGCTGTTTTCAAGGAATTTGTTGGTGGGGTTGCTCAGGCGCATATAAATATGGTCCTGGCTCTGGCCGGCAAAGGTCTGGCTCAGGCTTTCTGCGCTGTCGTGATAATGAGCAGAGGACTGGAAAATAGGGGGCAGGGTTGCGCCCTGCCATGGATTATCCTTTACCCCTGTGTGAATTGCCTTTGTTTCAAATCGATAATCTCTTTTACTCATATTGGACCTCTGTTTTTATCAATTGCTGGGAAATAAATTTTAAATATTCGGTATTTTTTTATCAATATGGATTATAGTATTAGAAAAAAGAATAAAATACCAGAAATTCAATCAAAAAGGATGTTGTCATCCCAAATTTATATAGGATTATATAGAAACGCCGTTTTAACAGGAGAATTATCATGGGCAAAATCAATGGTTTTTTTGGGATTACATTGAAATTATTATGGGTCGTTATTTTCCTTATATTTTTTATTTCGCCCTGTTATTCAAAGGAAGTTCCCTATGTTCCTGAAGTGCTTCAACCCTGGGTTGACTGGGTTCTCCATGATAAAGAAGAACAATTGGATTGCATTCCCCAATATAACGATGCAGATATTTTTCAATGCGTGTGGCCTTCCGAGCTTGAGGTAGTTTTGAATGACAGGGGGGGAGAATTCAAACAATCCTGGCTGGTACATAAAGAAACCTGGGTGGCTTTGCCGGGTAAGGACAATCAATGGCCCGGGAAAGTTCAGGTTGATGGAGAAATGCGGGTCATTATAGAGAAAGATAAGACTCCTGGAATTAGACTTGATCCTGGATTCCACAGGGTAACCGGTGGCTTTGCCTGGTCCGGCCTGCCCGAAAATCTGCAAATCCCTAGTGGGTCAGCCCTTGTGTCTTTAACTGTCAACAATGAAAAAATTGAGTTTCCAAATATTGACGGGTCCGGCCGGTTATGGCTAAAGAGCTTACAATCCAAAGATAAAATTGAGAACCGTCTGAAAATCGAGAGTTTCAGGCTGATAAAGGATTCAATCCCTGCCCGGGTACTGGTCTATTTTACCCTTGATGTGGCTGGTTCAGCCCGGGAAATCAGGTTGGGGCCCCGGTACAACCCGGAAAAATTCATCCCTTTTTCATTAAAAAGCCCTTTGCCTGCCAGGTTGGAACAGGATGGTCAAATGGTAATGCAGGTGAGGCCGGGACAATATAGTATAAGCCTGATGCTGAGGCATACAGGGCCCTTGCAACAGCTTTTGTTCAGCCCGCCTGCAAAAGGTTACTGGCCCAGGCAGGAAATATGGTCATTTGCTGCACAATCAGACCTGCGACTGGTTGAAATTAAAGGGGTTCAGCCAATTGATCCCCTCCAGGCTTCAGTACCGAAAAACTGGGTAAAATATCCTGCCTATCAAATTCTGCCCAATGATTCCATGGAGTTTAAGGAAATAAAGCGGGGCGATCCACATCCGGCACCTGACCAGCTGACTTTGAACAGAAGCCTCTGGCTGAGGTTTGATGGGTCAGGATATACTATCCAGGACAATATTCAAGGCCGGAAAAATACCAATTGGCGATTGGAAATTGATCCTGTGATTTCCCTTGGCAGGGTGGCCGTGGATGGAGCTGAGCAATTAATTACCCGTCGTAAAGGATCGGAAAAGACAGGAGTTGAACTTCGTAACGGGGTCTTACACCTGAAGGCAGACAGCATTTATCAAAGTGGAATTTCCACTCTTCCCGCAACAGGATGGGACCATGATTTTCAGCGGGTTAAAGCAAAGCTGTATCTACCACCTGGCTGGAAACTTCTAAATGCCACTGGTATTGATAATATTTCCCGCACCTGGGTTAAACAATGGACCCTGCTGGATTTTTTTGCTGTTCTTATTTTTACCATTGCCCTTGCCAGACTCTTTTCAAAATCTCTGGCCGGACTTGCTTTTTTGACCCTGGTTTTAACCTATCATGACCCGGGTGCTCCGCGCTTTGTCTGGCTGGCCCTGTTGATTGGTTTTGCATTGCTCAAACACCTGCCCAGCGGGAAATTGAAAAAGGCAGTTAAGCTCTACCATGGTATTGTCGCTTTGTCCCTTGTGGTAATTGTGATCCCCTATGCAGTTCAGGCCCTGAGGATAGGGATCTATCCCCAGCTGGCAAGGCCATTTGCTTCAATGAACCAGTATTCCTCCCATGGATCATCCTCCCCGACCCGGTCTCCTCAAATGGATATGGTTCAGGAAAATAATATGGTACTGGAAATGCAATCCAAACCAATGGCAAAAAAGAAAGATATTCGATCAAAGGTGCAGACCTCAAGTGCAGGTCCTTTCTACTATGATTCCCAGGTTATGCAGCATGATCCCAAGGCCCTTACCCAGACAGGACCTGGCATACCCAAATGGCTTCCCTTTGAGACCATTGATTTCAGCTGGTCAGGGCCGGTGACCCGGGATCAGATGGTTTTATTTACCCTTATCGGCCCTGGAATAAATCTGATCCTGGCTTTTGTCCGGGTCTTTTTTGTTTTTTTCCTGGCCCTTGGCATGTTTGGGTTCCCATACAGGCCAGGGAAGGGATTTACCATCACAGGCCTGAAAGCCTTAAAAATATTTTCACTCCTGTTCCTTTTTGTTTTGACCCCGGTTCTGGCCCAAACCAGTGAAATTCCTTCCCAACAAATGCTGAATACACTGGAGGAAAGACTACTAGAAAAAGATGAATGCTTTCCTTTATGTTCAAATATTTCAAATGTTTTTATAAGGATCAGCCATGAACTGCTTTCAATGGATGTCCATGTGGATGCACAAATTGATACTGCAATTCCTGTCCCAGGCCATGTAAAACAATGGCTGCCAAAGAAAGTGATGATTGACAACGCCCAGGCCCAGGGGCTCCTAAGGAAGAAAAACTATTTATGGATGCTGATTCCGGCAGGCAGGCATGTTGTTACGCTTAGCGGTCCCATTGGAAAACAGAATATGCTGCAGCTCCCATTTCTTTTAAAGCCCCATAAGGTTAGCATCAAAGCAGATGGATGGTCTGTAGAAGGAGTAAAACCTGACAACAGCATTAATACTCAATTGCAGTTTAGACGGATTACGGAAAAAGATGATAAACAGCCGGAAATTATGGAAACCGGTATCCTTCCCCCATTTGTACTGGTTGAACGAAATATTCTTTTGGGTCTTGTCTGGAAAATTCAAACAAAGATTCAACGCTCAAGCCCCACAGGAGCAGGTGTGGTTTTGGACATTCCTCTTTTGCCGGGGGAATCAGTTACAACCAAGGGTATTCGGGTTGTGGAAGGAAATGCCAAAATCAGCCTGGGTGCTGACCAGACCCATCTTTTCTGGGAATCCTTTTTAGAACCAAGTGACCAGATTCTGCTGGAACATAAAAAAACAAATACCTGGACAGAGATCTGGAAGGTGGATGTAAGCTCTATCTTCCATCTGGAGTATGAAGGTATTCCAATAATCCTGCATAAAACAGGAAACCGCTGGTATCCCACATGGCATCCATGGCCAGGAGAGGCCATAACCCTGAAGGTTTCAAGGCCCCCTGGGATTGAGGGAAAGACCCTGACCATTGAAAAAAGTCTTCTTGAGTTGCGTCCTGGTCGGAAAATCACGTCTGCAAAGATGGCTCTTGCCATTAAAAGCTCCCAGGGCGGACACCATACCATTGCCCTGCCTTTAAATGCCAAATTGCAGGAAGTAAAAATAAAGGGTAAAATTCATCCCATTCGTCAGGAAGGTCAGAGTATAGTGCTTCCTATTATTCCCGGCCAGCAGAACATTGAGCTTAAATGGATTGAAGAAAAAGGTATGAAAAATCTATACAGGAGCTCCCATGTTGATCTGGGCGCTCCCAGTGTCAATGCAGGTGTTGATATCTATCTTCCCTCCAACCGCTGGATTTTGTTTCTGGGTGGCGAACACCTGGTTGGGCCTGCCGTCCTTTTCTGGTCCATAATAATTATCCTGGTGATTGTTGCCTGGGGGCTATCTAAAACCAATTTTGCTCAGCTCAGGATGCATCAATGGTTTTTTTTAGGCATTGGTATATCCATGAGTAACCTGGCTGCGGGCCTTGTTGTTGTGGGCTGGTTAATCGCCCTGGACCTGAAAAACAAGGCAGAAAACCTTAAGGGGTTTAGGTATGATTTAATTCAGATAGGTATAGGGATTTTGACCATTGCAGCCATGGGTTCACTGTTTTTTTCCGTTTCCCATGGGCTTCTGGGTCATCCTGACATGAACATAGCGGGCAATGGGTCCAATGGCAGTCTTTTGCGATGGTATCAGGATGTCAGTAATCCAATTCTTCCCCGGGCTTGGGTATTTTCAATTCCCATGGTGATTTACAGGGCTGCCATGCTGGCCTGGGCCCTGTGGCTGTCATTCTGGCTTTTGGGGACTCTAAAGTGGGGATGGAAACAATTTATAACACCAGTAATCTGGTATGGTCTTTCATTTAAAATCAAAAGGAAACAAAAATACAAAAAGGAGGAAAAATGATTAAACTCAATACGCTCCGGGCTAAACTCATGCTGGGATTTTTGCTTATTGCATCCATTACTATCATTGTCAGCCTGGTCAGCTATAATGGGATGAAAAACCTGGAGAAAAAATTTATTATGGTTATTGAAGCCGCCCCTTTGATAGAGGCTGCCGTTAATATGGACCTCACTGCAAACAAGGATATTATTGTTGTGATGAAGCTCATGGCAGCCCTTGATACGGACGAACTGGACATTATATGGAAAGAACATATAGCCAATATCACACAGTTTGATCTCTATAAAAATGCCATACTCCAGGGCGCCAGCCTGGGATCCAAAATCATTTTTCCGGCAAAGGATGAAAAACTGCGAAAGATTGTTACGGAAACCGGCACCTTCCATGAAAAGGAATTCAGGCCGGATTTTAAAATTGCCTATGAGCAGATGAAAAAACAATTATCTGCCGAAGACTATGATTATAACCTTTTGGATACCATTGATGAAAAAATTATTCAAACTGGAACCGAGCTTACCAAAAAACTGAATCAGGTTATCAAGATTTCCCAGGGCTTGATTCTCCAGGCTGAAAAAGAGGTTCAAATTGAAAAATCAAGGTCTGGCAACCTGTTATGGGCTGCAACATTGATCGGCATAGCAGTGGCCATACTCCTGGGTATCTTTCTTTCCGGGAAAATTGCAGGTTCAGTTAAAAAAGCAGCTGACTTTACCCATACCATTGCCAACGGGGATTTTACCGACTCACTTGAAACAGGCCAGAAAGACGAAATAGGTTCCATGGTGGGGGCCATGAACAAAATGGTAAAAGGGCTTGCCAATATTTTCAGGGATATTACCACAGGGGTGAGTACATTGAATGAAACTTCCAGTGATCTGTCAAAAATTTCCCAGGCACTTAAGACCGGGGCAGAGGACATGTCTGAAAGTTCCGGGTCAGTGTCCAAGGCTGCCCAGATCATGTATGACAAGATTTCTGCAGTTTCGGAAAGTTCTGAATTGTCTTCAGGCAACCTGGATAATGTATCAGCAGCCATGGAGCAAATGACTGCCTCGGTAAATGAAATTGCAAAGAATACCAATGAGGCGAAAACTATCACCCAAAAAGCTGTGAATACTGCCCAGAATGCGTCATTAAAGGTAAATGAGCTGGGGGCAGATGCAAAAGAAATTGGCCAGGTAACCGAAGAGATTTCCGAAATTTCCGGCCAGACAAACCTTCTGGCACTCAATGCCACCATTGAAGCGGCAAGGGCCGGGGAAGCCGGCAAGGGTTTTGCCGTGGTAGCCAGTGAGATCAAGGACCTGGCAAAGCAGACGGCAGATGCAGCCCAGAACATTGCAGAAAAGATCAGCAGAATTCAGGAATCTTCCACAGGAACCGTAGGTAAAATTGAACAGATATCCGGGGTGATCAATGAGGTGGATACCATTGTTTCCTCCATTGCCGGTGCCATTGAAGAGCAATCCATCACCTCAAGGGAAATTGCCGAAAATATTGCCCAGGCAGCCCATGGGATACATGAAACCAATCAGAATATTGCAGAATCTTCAGAAGCATCAGCCAGGATTGCTGAAGATATTTCCAGTGTAAATGTTAATGCAACAAAGGTGAAAGACTCCAGCCAGGAAGTCAGTGACAATGTAATAAAACTCACTGATTTTGCCGGCAGCCTTAAAAAGGTACTGGGACAGTTTAAAGTGTGATCAGGATCTGGTTTTGAATATTTTAGAATTTTCTCTGGACCGGTTGATTCAAACCTTTGACCAGGATTATGGGAAAGGCAGGTTCCATGCCAGGGCCCTGTTCCGGGAAATTTTTAAAAACGGGAATAATGATTTTCTTGGGGCAGAGGAATTTTTAAATTCTCCGAAATTTGCACTGGCCCTGGATGGAAAGGTCAGGGTAGACCCCGGCCAGGTGGTGCAAACTTTTGATGAAGATAACCTGACCAAATTTATCACCCGGCTTTTTGATGGCCTTGAGATAGAATCTGTGATTATTCCCATGACCAGCCATAATACCCTTTGCGTTTCCAGCCAGGTGGGGTGCAAAATGGGGTGTAAATTCTGTGAAACCGGGCGTATGGGGTTCAAGCGTGACCTTGAGACCTTTGAGATCACCGGGCAGTTGTATAATGCCCGCCACGTGCTGGGGAAAAAAATTAAAAATATTGTGTTCATGGGAATGGGGGAACCCTTTGATAATTTTGCCCATGTCATGGAAGCAGTTCAAATTATGAATGAACAGCAGGGTTTTGACATAGCCCTGGGCCATATCACCCTGTCAACCTCTGGTCTGGTTCCGGGTATTGAAAAGCTTGCCAAAATGAAGATGAAAGGTATCAGACTGGCCATTTCCATTAATGCGCCTGATGATAAAACTCGTGCCCAGATTATGCCCATCAACAATGCCATGCCCCTGGAAATCCTGAAAAAAAGCCTGACTGTCTTTCCCCTTCCCAGGAGGGGAGTTTTTTTATTTGAATATATTTTAATCAGAGGACTCAATGATTCTCCATTCCAGGCCGCTTTACTGGCAGACTTTATAGCTTCGTTGCCTGTACGTCTGAATTTGATTCCCTATAATCCCGTTAAAGGGTTTGATTATGAAAGTCCCAGCGATGGGGAGATGCACAGGTTTGCTGATCTATTGTCAGCCAAAGGAGTTTTTGTGATCAAGCGCTGGACCAGGGGAAGGTCTGTGTCAGCCGGATGCGGGCAATTGGGCCTCCATGCAAACCCCGGTCATATAGAATCAGGTTATTCAAATCCAGATCATGCAGAACCAGGTGCCGTGGCAGACTGATTTTGCTTTTCATCTATACGGATTTCATCAATTTTTTTTATCCGGATGGTGTCATTGTGGTTTTCATCCGCGTTTTCATCATTGCTTGACATGAATTCATATCTGTGAAACAATTCTTCTTAT
>JAOZST010000259.1:0-4054 GCA_029939535.1 Desulfobacteraceae bacterium
TTCGGAATTCTATTCCTGGTTCTTGGGCTGTGGCGCGAATGGTTGCTTATCATCGGAATAAACAGACATGGCAGTACAAAGTTGATCGTTTTATTGCTCTTACACAGTTTGGTAAACAAAAGTTTATTGAAGCAGGTTTCCCTGGTAAAAAGATTGTGGTTAAACCAAATTTCTGTGAAGTTGTATATTCAAGGGGCAATGGGCAAGATTCAAAAAGAAGAGGAGCTCTTTTTGTCGGACGGTTGAGTGACGAAAAAGGAGTGGCTACTATGCTTGAGGCGTGGCATGGTTTGGATATCCCTTTGCGTGTTGCTGGTGGGGGACCTTTGTTTGCCGGTAATGATGGTAAACATGATGGTTATGTTGAGTTCTTGGGGCAGATAACTGGTGAGCAGGTTGCTGTAGAAATGGGTCAGGCTTCTTTTCTTGTTATGTCTTCAGAATGGTATGAAGGGTTTCCCATGGTTTTGGTGGAATCTTTTGCCCATGGGCTACCTGTTGTTGCTTCCCGACTTGGTGGTATGGCAGAAATTGTACAAGACGGCATTACAGGTCTGCATTTTGAACCGGGCAATTCAAAGGATCTGGCTGAAAAGGTACTATGGATGAATAACCATTCAGATGAATGCCGGCAGATGGGCAAAAACGCAAGAAAAGAATATGAAGAAAAATACACGCCTGAAAAAAATTATGAAATGCTCATGGATATCTATAAAAAAACCATTGAAAATTATGAAATTAAAAATTCTCAAGCTTAGAGTTGATATAACCTCTTATAATCAGGTTCTTAAACAAATCTTTCAGTGGACAGATACCGCATATTCCGGCAGATACATCTGTGTTTCAAATGTTCACATGTGCATGGAAGCATTTGACGACAACTCTTTTTGTGATGTTGTAAATAATGCTGACCTTGTAGTTCCTGACGGGAAGCCTCTTGTATGGGCTCAAAAAGTTCTTGGAGGGAAAAATGCCTTTCAGGTTCGAGGGTCAGACTTATTATTAACTGTTTGTAAAGAGGCAGAAAAAACCAAAATTCCAATTGGTCTATATGGAGGGACAGAAGAAAGTCTTACCTCTTTTATTGCATTTTTGAAAAATAAATTTCCAAATCTTATCATTTCTTTTGCGAGCTCTCCTCCATTCAGAGAACTTACACAGAGAGAAGAGGAAAATTATGTCAAAGAGATTAATGCATCCGGTGCGAGAATTCTATTTGTAGGGATCGGCTGTCCCAAACAGGAAAAATGGATGGTAAGGCATAAAGATAAACTTCATTGTGTTATGATTGGTGTTGGCGCGGCATTTGATTTTTTCAGCGGACAAAAGAAACATGCCCCCCGCTGGATGCAAAAAGCAGGTATGGAATGGCTGTTCCGATTTGCCAGTGACCCTAAAAGACTCTGGAAAAGGTACCTAAAACACAATCCAAGATTCGTGTTTTATTTTTTAAAACAGCTTCTGCATAAAAAAAACTCAGCTGATGGATATGGTCCAAAATAATATTTTTTCCAAAGAAATTGAAATTGTTCTTTTATGTTCCAGCATAAATTTGCCTGAACAGGACCTTGGCCGGATTAAACACCTGAGCACACAAAATATTGACTGGAGACTTTTTAAAAAAATTATTCTTAAAAATAGAACCTATGTAATCGCATATAAAAATTTAAAACTTGTTAAAGAAAGTATCCCTGAAAAATTGATGAGTGATTTGAAAGAGCTGGCAATTTCAACAGGGGCCAGGAATTTTTTTTTTGCTGTTGTTCTGCAAAGACTTGTAGAGGCTTTCAATAAACAGGACATTTTTATGCTGCCGTTTAAGGGGCCAGCTCTTGCTGAACAGGTATATAGGGATATCATACTTCGTCCCTTTTCAGACCTTGATATACTTGTGAGCAAGTCAGATGCTGTTCAGGCCTTTGACCTGCTTAAAAAAAGAGATTTAATTGCTCAATTTGAACTTACTGAGTCTCAATTTAAAAAATATATTAAAGATGAAGATCATTTTCAATTCTATGATCCCAAAAATAAAATATTCATTGAGCTTCACTGGGAAATATCAGGTCTCTACCTGTACCGGCCCTTAGCTATTTCTGATCTTGCCGCCCATATTACAGACGGAACCATGAATGGCAAGTCAATACCCTGGCTTTTTCCTGAAGCGTTATTGGTATACCTTTGTATCCATGGATCAAAACATGGCTGGGAATACTTGGAACAGCTTTGTTGTGTGGCAGAAATTATCAAGAAGAATGTTGACCTTGACTGGAAAAAAATTGAACGGCTTTCATTGGACTGGCAATGCAGAAAAATGCTTTTGCTCGGTCTATACCTGTCGGTAAAACTTCTAAAAGCACACGTGCCTGATCGTTTGCAATTGCAAATCGACAAGGATGACACCATTGCAAGAATGGCGGATGAGGTTATAGACAATATATTTAACAGGATGTCTAATATAGAGAAAAAAAGCATATCAGATAGATTTTCATCATTCCATATAAGAATCAGAGATTCTTTCCTGGATAAAATTCGCTATGCCCTCAGGCTTATATTCCGTCCAACAGACAAAGAATGGCTTTATTTTCCTGTGCCTGCCTGTGTTTCATTTGTCCATTATTTATTGAGGCCCTGCAGGCTCCTGATTTGTACACTAAGGGGTGAAAATGCTTAAAGAGCGGGCTTCTTTAATCCTTGATATGCAGAAAATTCTTGATATTGCTATTACAGGGTTCTCTTTTATTGCAGCTTATTTTATCAAAAGGAATTTATTGCCAGGGAAACTGAGCACTCTTTCAAATGATCCAAACTATTATATCATCCTGTTATTGATCATTATTGCCTGGTATATTTCATTCAGGTGGATGGGTATGTATATGTCCTATCGCCAGCAGCCGTTCTGGCAGTTTTTTGTGGTTATTTTAAAATCCTGCTTCATGGGGATGATCCTTGTCAGTATTACCATGTATTTCATGCGTATCCAGGGGATCAGTCGTCTTTTAATGGGAATCTTCCTGATGCTTGATATCTGCCTCTTGACTTTGTCCAAGTTTATTATTTTTCAAATTTTGGAAAAAATCAGAGCAGATGGATTTAACACAAGAAATGTTTTGGTTGTTGGCAGCGGAGATCGGGCCTGCCAGGTGATTAAGGCTGTGGAGGAGCACAAGGCCACAGGATACAGGGTGCTGGGCTGTTTTGAAATTAAGGAGGAAGGCCTGGGAAAAATTGTAGCCAATGGACATAAGGTGGTTGGCCTTTTAAAAAATCTTGAAGCATATCTTAGGGAAAATATCGTTGATGAACTCATTTTTGCCATTTCTCTGAAAAAAATCAAAAAAGGAGATAAATATATTGCCTATGCAGAGAGTATGGGAATCAAAGTCAGGATTGTCCCTGACTGGGAACTCCACTATTTGATGTATCGACCTGACATTGCCACCATCCAGTTTGAAGAATTTCTAGGGATTTATAACATGGCGCTTCAGTCTACACCCCGGAATGAGGGTGAAATGTTGATCAAGAACATGTTCGATTTTTTGGCTGCTTTGATTTTGACAATTATTTTGCTTCCTGTTTTTATGGGTATTTCCGCCGCCATAAAAATTTTTTCCAAAGGCCCGGTTTTGTACAAACAGGAACGGCTGGGGATGAATGGCAGGCGGTTTAAGGTGTATAAGTTCAGGACCATGATTGAGCATGCAGATGAAATGCTCAAAGAACTTGCAGAGATGAATGAA
This sequence comes from Desulfobacteraceae bacterium, assembly GCA_029939535.1. Taxonomy (GTDB): domain Bacteria; phylum Desulfobacterota; class Desulfobacteria; order Desulfobacterales; family Desulfobacteraceae; genus NBML01. The sequence goes on from JAOZST010000259.1 coordinate 3,738, forward strand.
GCGGACGGGCCCGCCTTTAAAATCAAAAATGACCCGAGAATTATTCCCTGGGTGGGTACTTTTTTAAGGAAGAGCAGCCTGGATGAACTGCCCCAGCTGTTTAATGTATTAAAAACCGAGATGAGCCTTGTGGGACCCAGGCCTCCGATCCCCAGGGAAGTGGATGAATATTCCATTTGGCATCGGCGGAGGCTGTCCATGAGGCCGGGCATGACTTGCCTGTGGCAGATCGCACCCCGGCGGAATGAGTTGAGCTTTGAAGAATGGATGAAGCTGGACTTAAAGTATATTGACAACTGGTCCCTGTTTAATGACTT
>JAOZST010000008.1:0-15944 GCA_029939535.1 Desulfobacteraceae bacterium
CTTATATCAAAAAGTGTGTTGCCGGTTTTTAAAACCGCTTTGATATATTGATTTTTACTGTTAAAAACAGGCGCAAGTTTATTATAAATGATCTCTTCGTATTCAGATTTTATGGTTTCCTGGTATTTATTCTGTACAAGACCCAGGATATTTTTCAATCGATTATTTACATCCCTGATATTTCCTTTTTTGTCCATCAAAACAATGCCCGTAGGGCAATCGTTAAAACAGTGGTATATTTTTTTCCATGTCACAATTGTAACTACCTGATTTAAAATTATTTATAAAATCATCTATCCCGTTAAAAGATAGGATAGGAAAATACTTTTTGTCAATGAAAGTATAAAAATAAATAATATGAGTCCACAGGAAGAAGGTGCCATGTAAATATTTTCAGGATTTTTTAACGATGGTAAGAGTTAAAATTTAAAGAGAATCACCCTGGCTGGGAGAGATGGATGTCCTGGAGATTTTAGCTTCATCAAAGGAGGCCATCTGGCACATGATTTTACAGGCTGTGTCTGCCGCATCAATTGCCATGGCTGCACCTGTGCCTTCACCCAGACGCATGTTAAAGTCAATTATCGGGACAAGCCCCATGTGGGAGAGGGCAGATTCCTGGGCCTGCTCCACGGATTTGTGCCCAGAGATGAGATATCCCAGTATGTCTGGATTGATAAGATAGGCCACAAGACCTGCGGCCGTGGATATCACCCCGTCAAGCACCACTGCACAACCCCTTGAGGCAGCCGCCAGAACAGCTCCTGCAATGCCTGCAATTTCAAATCCCCCTATTTTACAAAGAATTTCAAATCCGTTTTCAGGATCAGGTTTATGGAAATTCAGCACCCTTTCAATAACTTTGATTTTATGCTCCAGTCCTTTGTCGTCCACGCCCGTGCCTCGGCCCGTTGCTTCGGCTGGGGATATGCCGGTGATGACTGAAATGATGGCCGATGCAGATGTGGTGTTACCTATACCCATTTCTCCCAGGCCCACAATCTGGATGGGAGTCTTCTCATGGGTATCCAGAATAACCTTTATCCCGTTTTTAAGGGCCTGGAACATCTGTTTCTCGGTCATGGCCTGGTCAATGGCAAAGTTTCGGGTGCCTTTGGCTACCTTGGCAATGATTAGATCCGGGTGGGGCGAAAATTGTTGTATCACCCCCATATCCACCACCTTCATTTCAATTCCATAGTGTCTACAGAGCACATTTATGGCTGCGCCTCCATGGAGAAAATTTTCCACCATCTGGCCGGTTACTTCCGAAGGGAAGGCTGAAACTCCTTCTTCCATAATCCCATGGTCCCCGGCAAACACAAAAAGGTTTTTTTGATTGATAACCGGGTTAAGACTATTCTGAATCCGGCACATCTGGATACCCAGGCTTTCAATTTTTCCCAGGGCCCCCAGGGGTTTGGTCTTGTCATCCATTTTTCCCCGGGCATGGGATAAAAGAGTAGGTGAAAGTGGGGAAATGGACTGGATAACCCTGGTGCACAAGTTTTGCCCGGGCAGGTCTTTTTCAAAATTCTGGCCAGTGGTAACTGAATTCAAGGGGGTTTCCGGGCAGGGCAGGGGATTTGCCTTTACCTTGTTGTGTTCCTGGCCAGTGAAATCAAGAATGAATTTTAAATATTGGCCGGAAAGAACCCTGGGCAGAAGTTTGGGAGCTTCTTCAGGAGGGACAACTTCCTGGATGAGCCGGGTCAGCTGGCTTTCATGGGACCGGATAAAGGGAATTGCTTTTTCCATATCTGACCGTTTCAAACCATAGGCTCCAATAAGGGTTGCCTCCTTGTAGTGGATGAGGTTTAACAGGTTGGTTTCCACATGCTCGTTTTTGGTGATCCCGGAAAAAAAAGAAATATATCCCCCCTTGTCCACTTTGGTAATGGCCTGGCAAAATGCAATATAGTCGGGGCAGGCATTTATGACAATGTCGAACTGGCTTTCATTGGTTTCTTTTACGCAGGGGATGTCTGTGGCCCTCAGAAATTTTTTTACCTGCAGGATTTTATTTTCATGTTTTTCAATGATCAGGGGAAAAAGTCCTTTGCTTGATGCATACAGGGCTGTGATAAGCCCCATGGTACCGGCACCGTAGATGAGAACCCTGTCTTTTCCTTTAAATTCTATTTTTTCAAAGGCATTAATCACACATCCCACAGGCTCTGCAAAACAGGAAGTATGGATATCCATACCCCGGGGAAGGAGAATCAGACTTTTTTGGGGAAGAATCACCTGGTGTGCAAATCCGCCATTGGTGTGAAAACCAGTGATTTCCATGTCTTCACAAAGGTTTTCCTGGTGGTTGTTACAATATTTGCAATGGCCGCAGCTTTTTCCGGGCCAGACAATATATTGATTCATATCCTGGTTTTGATTATTATTCTGGACCTGATTCATATCCTGGACTTGGACCACCATTTCATGGCCCAGGACCCGGGGAAGTATAAGATCCCTGTGGCCCTGTTCCCACATTTTGGCATCGGTTCGGCATATGGCGCAGCACATGACGTTTGCCAGGACTTCACCCTTTGAAGCATCGGCTTTCATGGGACCAAGGGGTTTTACTTCAAGGTTTTCAAGCTTGGTGAGCACCATTTTAATCATTTATAGGTCCTTTTCAGATAAAATCAGTTTTTTAATTTGCACAGATTCAAATCCCTGGTTTTTCAGGTTGGTTTCATGGGTCCTGACAAGGTTCATCTGGTTCATGGGAAAGACACTGGCCTTGTCAAGCCGGACTTCAAAATACTGTTCTTCCCTGACCCTGATATAGGTGTTTCTGGTTTTTAAAATGAGCAATTCCATGGAAGAGGTTCTCCTTTCCGGATCAATATATATCCTGTAGTATACCAGTTTTTTATGCCGGTCTTTTAAATGAGGTTTTTTTTAAGCCAGGCTTTTAAGCCAGGTGTTCTACAGGGCACTAGACAAGCCTGTGAAGGGTCTTTAACCCTGTTTCAGGATCTGTATTCTGGGCGGCCACCCAATTTTCAAGGGTTTCAAAGGCCTTTCCCTTTTCCAGGAGCAATGCTGCCTTTTCTATTCCATGCTCAAGGCTTGAGACTTTGTCTGCCGCAAGAAAAATCAAGCCGGCATTGAGGATGGCAGCATCTTTTCGGGACCCTGATTCTTTATTGCTCATAAGAGAGGCAAAACGTTTTGATTCAAGGCTGAGTTCAGGCTCCGGGGCCAGGGCCCTGGTATCCCTGGTATTAAGTCCCAGTTTTTTGGGATCAATAATAAATTCTGTGATTTTTTCTTCTTTTGAAACCCTTGCGCAATGGGTGATGCCGCAGATGGATGCTTCATCCATGCCCTTGTCTGAATCATCAATACTTCCGTGGAGCACAATGGCGCTTTTGTATCCAATTTCCTGCATTACTTCAGCCACTGGCAGGATCATATTTTTTGAATAAACACCCCTTACTCCCATGGTGGGCAGGGCAGGGTTGGCAAGGGAAGCGGCAATGTTCAGGCAGGAACCGAAAAAAATCTGGGATAAAATCCTGCCCAGGGCCATGGGGTGGATAAGGGGGCTCATCCCGTTGAACAGGCCAAGCCCTGTTGTTTCAATACTTTTGGCCACCACATCTGCTGTGCATTCCACATCAACACCCAGGGATTCCGCCATGTCCACGGTGCCGCAGACAGAAGTAATTGCCCGGGCTCCGTGGCGGGCCATGGGAATGCCTCCGGCAGCCGCGATAATGGAGGCGGCAGTGCTGATATTAAAGGTTTTAAAGGTGTCCATGCCCGTGCCGCTGTTTTCAACAATACCCAGGTCCGGGTCAAGGGATACCTTGGTGGTATCCAGGTCATAGATTGCTTCCCAGGAGCCTGCCACTTCCCCGGCTGTTTCCCCTTTGGCAGTGAGGGCGGAAAGAAAGGCACCCTGCTGCATCTGGGTGGTTCCATTGTTGAGAACTGTGGTAAAGGCCTTTCTGGCCTCTTTTCGGGATAGATTTTCTTTTTGTATCAGACGGGTGATGATGCTGCCAAATTTTTTATCTGCTTTAACGGACATAAGATTCCTCCTGAATATTTTTTTATTCAACGGGATCTTGTTCCAGCAAATAATCCTTTGGGGTCAACATAAAGGCAGGCTTTCCGGCTTACGGATCATCCTCGGACTGCGCCTTCCCCTTCAGGATTTACTGAAGAGTGGCTCTGGTTGCAGTCTTTGTCCCCGATCACGGCAATGGCTGGCATGCAACGGAATTTCACCGTCTTTCCTATTATTCCAAATATCTGCAAATTGATATCCAGACACCTTTGTGCTGGAAAAGGGTATAAATGATTGTCATTGTGATGTCAATTAATTATGAACATTTATTGTATTTTTTTCCATTTTAAAATAGACTGATAAAACTTTGATAATGTAAGAAATTTAAAGTATCAGAATAGTATAAAGGCATAAAAATATGGCTGTAGAACAAAATAATATCCGATGGCAGCAACGGTTTGCAAATTATAAAAAAGCATTTGCCCGTCTGAAAAAATTTATTGATAAAGGATCATTATCCGAACTCGAGGAACAAGGCCTTATAAAGGCTTTTGAATATACATTCGAACTCTCCTGGAATACGTTGAAGGATTTTTTGGAATTCAGCGGCCAGACCGATATCTATGGTTCCCGGGATGCAATTCGAAAATCTTTTGAATTGGGATTGATTCATGATGGGGAGCAATGGATGGACATGCTTCAAAGCAGGAATGTAACGTCCCATACATACAATGAAGACACAGCCAGGGAAATATGCAAAGCTGTAACCCAAACTTATTTTACACTTTTTGAACAACTGGTCATCAAAATGGAAACCCTTTTTTAATACTCATTATGCCATACGGATTGAAAAAAGAAACGATTGTAAAAATCAATCAGATATTTGAGAGATACCAGCAAGTTGATAAAGTTTTTTTATATGGTTCCCGTGCTAAAGGGACCTATAAAAATGGCTCAGACATTGATCTGACCTTGTTTGGTAAAAATTTGAATTTAAAACTATTGAATAAAATCAGCATTGACCTGGATGATCTTCTTCTTCCCTATAAAATTGATCTTTCTATATATGATCAAATCACTAACATTGATTTGATAAATCATATTTTAAGGGTTAAGTTAGTTTTTTATAAAAAACCAAGAGAATTCTAAAGGATTATGAAAGAGAATAATCACTAACCAGGAAAATATTTTGTTTTTAGTTTATGGAGCATCGCAATGGGATAATTCCTATCCATAAAATTTTTGTCAATACCCCCTTTGTCATAGTTAGCATCTTCATAAACTTTGTAAGTTTCAGGGAAAGAGGATGTTGAACATTGGGGACAGACATGGTGTTTTATTTCAACGTCATGATACCTGGCAACGAATGTCTTCCAGAGATCTTCATTCTTTTTTATTTTTTTGCATTGTACGCATATTTCCATTGATCTCCATTCCTTTCAGGGATTAATTCAATTTATTCAAAACAGGGATATCCGGAATGATGTTGGATATCTCAGGGTTAAATTACCAGGGGAACAAATTTGATCGCTTTTAATGTGCTTTCTGTGATGTAGTAAACCCTGTAAGTTTTTTTTCTATAATACCCTGCAGTTGAAGAAATTCATCCTTCCCCAGTTCATGGCAGTCTTCAATAAGTTCCAGGAATTCATAAAATCTGAAGTTATTAATCTTTTTGATATCGGTCCACCGTCTTTTCATATTGTCCCGTCTGTCTTCAAATGGTATTTTCATATGAATAGTCCTTTTTCTATTTTATCCAGAATCGTTTTGTTCCGGTTCAGAGATTCTTTTGCCAGATGATCCAGGAATTGTTTAATGTATTTTTGTATCAATCTAATTATTTTTCTCATATCAACCTCCATACAGTAAATATATACAAAATAGGTGACTTGATTTAGAGGTTCGACAGAAGTAATTCATCAAAAAAAAACGAATTCAAAATGAAAAGAATACAGAGAAGAAGATTGCCTATGCTTATGAATTAAAGCAATTATTATGCCTGATTTGAAGAGACTATGTAAATATTATTCTCTTATAAAGACACGAAACCTTTAATCGCCTATGGGCTTAGTGTCTTTGTACAAGATTATAAATTGTATAAATTTTATCAAACCACGGTGGTCTTTACTTTTTGCTTGGGTATTATGCTTGGAATCTGGCACAGATCGTGCCAGACCATAGTGTGCATGGCACAAATACAAAGGGAAAAGATAGTTCTGCCAGGCCATTTGGCCGGGCGAAATCACCAGACGAATTAGCAGTTACTCAATTGAATAAAGTGTAAGCTTTCGATATAGGGTTCTCCTGCTTATTCCCAGCAGCTTTGCAGCCTTTGTTTTGTTCCATTTGGCTTTGTTGAGAGCTTCTATGATTTTTTCTTTGTCAAAGGGCTTTTTTGAGATTGCAGGGGGCATCTCTTTATACATTAAATCAAAGTCCGGGGGTAAATTTTCAGGAGTAATAACAGATTTTTTACAGGTTACAACCGCATGTTCCAAAAGGTTTTTCAATTCCCTGATATTGCCCGGCCAATTATAGGACATGAGCATTTTATATGTATCTTCTGAAATCCTGGTAATATTTTTGGACATTTCATTTTTGAATTGGGAAAGGAAATGATTTATTAAAAGAGGAATATCCTCTTTTCGTTCCCTCAAAGGAGGTATTTTTATTTCTATAACCTTGAGACGATAATAAAGATCTTTGCGAAAACTTTGGTCTTTTACTTTTTCGGCCAGGTCTTTATTTGTGGAAGCTATGATCCGGGCATTCATTTGGATTGTTTTTGTGTCCCCCAACTGTTCAAATTCCCGTTCCTGGAGAACACGAAGCAGGCGTTTTTGAAAATAAAGTGATACATCCCCGATTTCATCCAGGAGGATAGATCCTTTACCGGCCTTTTGAAATCTTCCTTTTTTATTGTTATCAGCACCTGTAAATGCACCTTTTACATGGCCGAACAATTCACTTTCCAATAGACTTTCAGAAAGGGCGGAACAATTAACCCTCACAAAAGGGAGATTTTTTCTCTTCTCTGAATAATGAAGGGCCTGGGCCACCAGCTCTTTCCCAGTACCGCTTTCCCCGGTTATCAATACATTTGCATTGACATGGGAAAGGTCTTCAATAAGTTCATATATTTTCTGCATTTGATCACTTTTTCCAATGATATTTTGAAAACGGTGTTTTCTGTTGGATTCAGTGTAAATTTTTGCCAGGCTTTGTTTGCTTTCCAAAAGTTCCCGGGCCTGGGCATCAAATTCTTTTTTTAATTTATCCCGATATTCCCTGAGTTCAGTTTCAATCCTGCAACGATGATCAATCTCTTTTTGTAGTTTTTTATTTGCAGTGGTTAATTTTTGGGTCTGCTTGTTAAGATCTCTGTACAGCCTTGCATTCTCCAGGGAGACGGATATCTGTGCTGACAGAATTTTCAAGCCTTCAAGGCTGTTGGAAGTAAAGGTCCCTGAAATCAGATTATTTTCAAGGTAAAAAACCCCCAGGAGTTTTGATTTGTGCTGAAGGGGGAAACAAAGAAATGATTTTGGTTGTCGGGCAACTATGTACGGATCATTTTTGAACAAAGGATCCGTATCCCCCTGATCAAAGAGGATGCTTTCTTTCATTCTCTCAACATAGCGAATAACAGATTTTGGAATTTGTGAGCATTTTTCTAAATCCACAGAGTTGAAATTTTTCTTTTGCTCTGGATCAGCAGGATATACTGCAGCCTGCTTTAATTCGCTTTGGTCCGATAAATTGTTCGATAAAAAAAGGACACCTCTCTGGGCGCCTGTATTTTGAGTTATAATTTCCATCAGTTTTTCAGTAAGCTGTTCAAAATGGATTTCACTGCTGATGGACACTGATGCCTTAAGCACTGCAGCCCAGTCCAGAAGCTCTCCAGGGGTGTGGATAATTGTCTGGGCGGTAGAATCAAAAGAGGTTTTGCAGATCTGGGCCTGGGCTGAAAATACCTCGGGATAGCAGTCCTTTAACTGAGAAAGCTTGGCCAGAGCACCCCATTGGGCATAATCATTCCAGGCCTGCTTTAGATATTCCCTGGCTTTATTGGAGTTGTTCAGGTGTAAATAAAACCGGCCGGCAAGTTCGCTGGCAATGGCAGCCTCATGGATATATCCATTTTCCCTTGCCCTTTCAATTGATATTTCATACAAGTCAGCTGCCTTTTCAGGCTGGTTTTTGAGACGGCTGTACTCTGCCTCCATAAGCAGGTATTTGTGCTCATAGTTCATTGGGGCACTTTTGGCCCACCTCTTCATTTTTTTCAGGTTTTTTTTCACCTGTTTGATTTTTTCTTTCTTCCCATAACCTGGGTTCTGGCCTGCCATGTTTGAAAGAGAAGAAAAAAAACAGAAGACTACCTCATCAGTGGTAGCCCTTTGGCTGAAAAGATATTTCTCTGCCGTATTTATATTTTTCATTGCTTTTTCCGGGTAATTAAATAAAAAACAAATAATGGCCTTTTGCAGGTAAAAATTAAAAAGGGCCCCCGCATCCTTGGCCTTTATGTGTATCGGCATCATCAAGTCTTCATTATAATAAGGACCAGCAAATTTATGGGTGAGTTCGCCTTCTTTCCTTAGATTGAAGATGGTTTGCAAATGCATGTTTTGATATAATAGCATTGTCTTTTGTTTAAGTTTTTTTATTTTTTTTTTATTGGCCTCTCCCCTTTTTTTGAGTCTTGCAATATTTTCTCCCAGAAAAAATCGGTAGTAGGAATCCAGATGAATGGCACAGGCAGTGAATTCAAAATCACCAGATTCATACCCTTTTTCACTGGCTTCTTCCAGCATTGGCAGAACATTTTTTAAATGCTTTTTCCAATGGGTAGTGAAGGTTGAGACAGTCACCAATATTTTGGCCCCCAGATCACAGGTGTTGAAATTTTTCAGGATCTGGGCAGCCAGGCATCCAAATTGATATCCTTTTTCAAGCTTCCCTATAACTCCGGCCAGGATCATTCCATATCCTGCAAATGCAAATGCAGAATCAACAGAACTGCCGTGACGGAGTGAAATTCGTATTGCCTTGAAAACCAGTATGGGAAACAGATCCTCATTAACATAATAGGATGGTAAAAGGGTATTGCGCATGATGTTTAGGACTATCAATTTTTCTGGATTTATTTCTGTTGGTATCTGGGACAGGCTCCCCATTGATTTGCCGGAAAGCTGGATGCTGGTTTTCACGTATTCCAGAACAATCTCCCATTGTCTGGGCTTGGGAGATACATGAATGCCTGCAAGTCCTAGGGCATAAAGGGCAGTGGATAAAGCCTCATCCATCAGATTCTGGGCATAGCTATCCTGTATTTTTATGCTATAAAAACGGAGCCTGTCCTGTAAACTCGCAGCATTGGAAATGAAAGTCTTTCCCAGCCGCTCCACCTCACCAAACCGGGTACTCAGATAAGCTGTCTCGATCGCTCCCAGGTACAGGGTGGAAATCAATTCATAGGATTCCTTCCAATAATTTCCAGGGGATTTTTTCTTTTCCATGTTTGGATTATTGCCAGATTCCAGCAGATTAATTCCGGTTTTAAAATAGTCATAGGCCTGATTAAAAGCTGTCGATGCTTTGGCTTTTTGAGCTGCCTTCAGATTGAGATTGGCCAGTTCTTTTCGTTCAGGGCCATAGCTGAGAAGGCTTCTGCCCTTATTCAGGTGATTGACAATTTCAAAGATTCGAGCATCCCTTTGCCCGGCCTGAAGTTTTCTTAGGAGCAGCTGACCTGTCTGCCAGTGGAATTCCAATCTCTGATCTCTTGGCATGAGATTGTAGGCTGCAGCGTGAATTCGATCGTGGATGAATTTATAAATATTATTTTCATCTGTGGGGTTTTTCCCAAGGGGTGATTTATGAGTGTCATCCTTTGACAGAATCAATCCTGCTTCCATGGATTCTTCAAGGGCTGTAAGAATTTTATTCCGGCTTTGTTCACATACAATTGACAATGTACCCAGCTCAAATTTTATTCCGATACATGCGGCCTGCATTAAAATACCCTGGGTAGCTTTGGATAAAATTTGTATTTTTTTTGCAAGCAATTCCATTATGCTTTCCGGTAAAGTTAAGGCCTGGATTTTTTCTAAATCCCATTCCCAGGCCCTTTGTTGTATATCGTAAGTCAATTTTTTTTGCTCATTAAGGGCGGCTAACAATTCTTTGGCATGGAATGGATTGCCCTGAGATCTTGTATGTATCCATTGCGCCAGGGTATGGGCTTTGTCCGGATGGCAGCCCAGGGATTCTATGATTATTTTTGAAATATCTGATACATCCAGCGGGGCAAGCCCGATATTCTGATACAGAACTTTCTTTTTTTTCAAGATTTTAAACAGGGTATGAAGTGGATGTCCGGCAGGGACTTCATTGTCTCGGAAGGTACCCATAATGAATAAGGATTCAATTAAGGGTGAAAATATAATCTTTTTGATAAATTCCAGGGATGAAGAGTCAATCCATTGCAGATCATCCAGAAAAAGTACCAGAGGATGTTTTTGCCTGGCAAATACAGCTATAAAATTTTCAAACATCAGATAAAAGCGATTCCTTGCTTCATGTCCTCCCAAACCGGATACAGGTGATTTTGGCCCAAGGATTTTTTCAAACTCCGGGACCAGTTCTATAATTTCATATCCCTGGTTTCCCAGGGCAAGTCCTATCTTTTCCTGCCAAATATCCAGTTCATGTCTTGCTTTTGTCAATAATTGGCGGGCCAGCTGGCGCAAGGCCTGGGTAATCCCTGTATAGGGAATGCTCTGGTGCAGGGAATTAAATTTTCCGGTGATAAATATGCCATTGTTTCTGAAAACATATTGTTCCAGTTCCTGTATGAGCAGAGTTTTGCCGATGCCGGCAGGTCCCTGGATAAAAGCTGTATTCATTTTTCCGGTAAAGACCTCTTTAAAAATTGATTTCAATAGTTTCAGTTCTTTTTCCCTGCCGAAGAGATTCTGGGATATTTTCAGTGACTGGCCCAGGTTTCCATTGTCAATGGGAAAAGAAAAATTCATCTCACTTTTTTTAACAAAATCAAGGCATTTTTGAAGATCAGCTTTGATTCCTTTGGCAGTGGCATATCTTTTCATGGCATCTTTTGACATGAGTTTCATGACGATTTTTGAGATCATTGTTGGAATTTCAGGACGGATATCGGATAAGGGAATGGGTTTCTTAGCCAGGTGGCTATGGATCAAATTCAAATGGTCTATGGTTTTGAAAGGCGGTTTATGGGCCAACAATTCATAGAGGGTTGCCCCAAAGGAGTAAAAATCAGCCCGGTGATCAATAATCCGATTTATTCGTCCTGTTTGTTCAGGCGGGATATAGGATAAGGTTCCTTCAACTATATTCCTATTTTTAAGGATGTTTTCTTTATTGCTAATGGTAGACGCAATCCCAAAATCAATTAATTTTAACATTCCATTGTCGGGATTCATAACAATATTGGATGGATTTATATTTTTATGTATTATGGAAGCCCCATGGATTTCATCCAGGCCCTCCAGGACTGCAATGGCAATATCCAGAATTTGATCAATGGAAAACCTTGTTTGATTCAAAAGTTTATCAAGGGAGGTTGCTCCAAAATCTTCCAGAAGCATTATCAATTTGTCTCCATCCCTTTCAAGCCCATGGGTATTAATTACCCGGGAGGCTGAGTGTAATGAAGAGATAAGATTATATTCATTGTGAACTAGTTGGATTGCCTCATTGCCAAAACTTTCAGATTTTAAAACCTTTAATATGACTGGGTTTGCTCCAAGCCCATTGGCTCTGAGCACAAGGGTATTATTACTTTCATATAATGTGGATTGAATTTTATACTCAAGAAGGCTTTGCATGTTTTTGCATTTCAATTTTTTTGTATTTTAAGGGATACTAAAAAAATAATTGCATTTATATCCGGGCTGAGCCTTTAGACGAGAACGCAATTTTCTGGAATCAGATTCAGGATTTATTTGATGGAGAATAAAACTGGGTCATATTTCAGCCGAGTTGCCCATGAAATCTAAAATAATATATAGGAATAAATATCAATTCGTACACTCCATGTCAATTAGGGAAAACCCTGATTTTTTGCTAATATTTGAATTTTGTTTAAATAAATTCAAATATTCTGAAAGGTCTTCTATCGCCCTGGAACCATTGGATAACAGGAAAATCCCAGTGATACTTGACTTTGAAAAATCCGGAGAGTATTTTCCCCTGTAGTCAGGGGAAAAATGAGAGTAGATCTGCAGAGTAAGGGTTAGAAAAATGATTGAATAGGCACGGGAGCGGGACAGAAGGATGACAGAAGGTGACTACATAATAGTAAAGAATTTTTTTGATGAGTATACCAGGGGTTTTATAGTACGGGCAGGTGATTCCCACCCCTATGTACTGAAAAGGGATCACACTCTTCGGGTGGTTGAAAATATGGTATTTCTGGGAAAAAGTCTGGGCCTTGCCAGTCAGGAAATGGGAATAGCAAAAACAGCCGCATTGCTCCACGATATAGGGCGTTTCATTCAATATGAGCGCTACTCAACCTTTTCTGATCCCTCTTCGGAAAATCATGCCGCCCTGGGTGTGCAGGTTATCCAGGAGCAAGATCCCGTGGCAGCATACCCGGATATTGAGAAAACAAGAATTATCAAGGCAATTTCCCTGCACAATGCCCACCACCTGCCCCGGGGCATGGATAATGAAACCCTGATGCTGACCCGGCTTTTGCGGGATGCTGACAAACTGGATATCTTTGGTGTGATGACAAAAAAATATCTTGGGACAGATCAGTTTGGGACAGATCAGTTGGGAACAGATCAGTTGGGAACAGATCAGGAGGAAAACTCCTATATCACCCTGAACCTCAAGGATGATGGCCAGGTCTCAGAAGACCTCATGACGGATATCCTGAAAAAAGAATCCATTGACAGCAGAAAGATCAGGTCTTTGAATGACTTGAAGCTGCTGCATATCAGCTGGGTGTTTGATTTGAATTTCAGGGAGGCAGTCAAAAGAGTGGATGAGCTTGAATTTATTCCTTTGATAGTATCCACCATGCCGGATTCAAAATCCCTGGCCTCTCTGCTTGATTTTGTTAAGACTTATATGAAGGATAATTCAATAGTATAGGAATTTGCATTTAGCTGTTAGCCATTAGGCTTTAGCTAACTGCCAACAGCTAATGGCTAAATGCCTGCGCGATAGCGCACTAATTCAGGAAAGAAAAAATGATATTTTTAGAAAAACCCTATGTGTCAAGTTTTTTCAAAGAAACCATTATTGCCAATTCATATCCAATCGTCAACACAGCTACAGCAAGGGAGTTTGGATTTGAAAATTACCCTTATTTAATGGAGAAGCAGGATGTGGTGGAGGCGTTTAAAAACGGGGCAGATCCTGTTTTGTATACCACTTCGGAAAATGCAATCGGCTGGATTGCAGAGAATCTGGAGTTTACAGGCCTTCCCAAAAAAATAGATCTGTTCAAGGATAAAATAAAATTCAGGCAGATGATCCAGGAATTATTTCCTGATTTTTATTTTAAGGGTCTTTCCCGGGACAAACTTGCTGGATTTTCCCTGGAAGGGGTTCCCCTGCCTTTTATCATCAAACCCAGTATAGGGTTTTTCAGCATGGGGGTGTACAAGGTTTCTGATCCTGGAGAATGGGAAACCGTCCTTGCATCCATTGACCAGGATATGGAATTCCAGAAGGGCCTGTATCCGGAAGAGGTGCTGGACACCAGCCAGTTTATTCTGGAGCAATGCATTGAAGGACAGGAATTTGCCGTGGATGCCTATTTCAATGAAATAGGAGAACCCGTGGTTTTAAATATCCTGGAGCATGTGTTTTCTTCTTCCGAAGATGTATCAGACCGGATATACATGACGTCCAGAGATATTCTTAAAGAGAATCTTGAAGAGTTTACAATTTTTTTAAAAGACCTGGGCCGTGTGTCAAGAGTTAAGAATTTTCCTGTTCATGTGGAGCTTCGAAAAGATGAGGCCGGAAACATCATTCCCATTGAAGCCAATCCCATGCGTTTCGGGGGCTGGTGCACCACAGGAGATTTGTGTTTTCATGCCCACGGGTTTAATCCCTATGAATACTATTTTCAACAAAAAAAACCTGACTGGGAAAAGATAATCTCATCCAGTACAGGGGATCTTTTCAGTATTATTGTTCTTGATAATTCCACTGGCCTTAAGGGGGATCAAATTGCAGATTTTGATTATAACCGTGTTTTAGCTGGATTTGAAAATCCTTTGGATTTAAGAAAAATAGATTATGACGAATATCCAGTATTTGGATTTGTTTTTGCCAGGACAAAAAAAGAAAACTTTTCAGAACTGGACAATATCCTAAGGTCAAATCTACGGGTGTTTGTAACGCCAAAAGGGTAAAAACCGGGCAAGAGATCTAAAAAAGAGGACCATGATCCAGGCTCGGGAAAATTTGAGTTCTCTGAAATACTGCCTGCGTCCGGGATGGCAGAGGACAATGACAAACAGGGAAACACACCCGGCAGTTACCCGGACATAGGTTGCCCAGAATACATTGGACTGCTCAAGCACCTCCTTTATAATGACAATACCCAGGGCTAAAAAGATCATGGCCAGGATCCCTGAAATTATTCCTAAAATGGTGTCCCTGGAAATTTTACTGTTTTTTGTCAGCTCTTTTCTGGTGACAGACCCCACTATGGTTTATCCTTTTACAAAAGTTTAAAAAAATAATTGTCCCTTGAGGTGGGGAAGTCTTTTTTTTTCATCCCGGAGTTCAAAGTTGATGAGATCTTTTTGGGGCTGATTTTTTATTTTTTCATACCCCATGGTAATGGTTGCAGGCATGAATATGGGGAGCTTGAATTCAGCATTCACACCCACGGGGTATGGGGTGTCACACTCCTTTTCCAGCCTTGCCATCACCCTGGCAAGGCTCCACATACCATGGGCAATGGGTTGTTTGAATCCAAAGACCCTGGCAGTAAGCCAATGGAGGTGATGGGGATTGTAATCCCCTGAAACCCTTGCATATCGCCTGCCCATATTCCAGGGAACCATAATTGTTTCCATTATTGGAAGAAAATTTTCTTCTTTTTTTTCAGGCCTTTTTTCCCGAGCTTTTTTGTGCTTACTTCTGGTAAAAAAACTTGAAATTCCCTGCCATACTATTTTTTTGTCTGACATCACCTCCAGGAGAAATTGACTGGTAATTCCTTTTTGGGTTTTTGTCACACCCTGGAGCCTGCAGGAGAGGTCCAGGGTTTCATCCATTGCTATTGGCCTTTTCTGCTCAAATGACTGGCCGATATGTATCAGGCCCATGGGATTGATGGGAAAATAGGGGGTGGTGATAAATTTTCCAAGGAGTCCGATAAACAGGGTTTGAAAATAGCTGATGGGGATGGTGTCATCAGGCCTGGAAAATCCACACACACTCTTATAACCCTGGATCATCTCCCGGTTCGGCCTCAGATTATTTAGAACAATCCTGGCCTTTGAAAGACTGGTATCATGGGAAAGGGTGGACGGGCGTATCATGGATAAAAAAGCCATTTTTAAAAGCAGGACTTTTATGGATGGAGATTTTTGTATCTCCAAAGAAATTTCAGGGCCTGTTAATTCCAATTGAATAGGTTTTTCATCAATATCCATGCATTTGTACCCATCTTGTTAATTGTAAAGGAGGACACTTTAACCCTGTTATCCAGGGAAGTCAATATACCGGGATTGAAACCGGCTGTAAATATAGGAAGTTATCATTTTTTTTGAATGTAAAAGGTGTTTTTTTAAAAAACAGCCGATTTCTATTGACCAACCCAAACCAAGGGTATAAGAGCAAAGGCAAGGGTATAAGAGCAAAGGCAAAATATAAAATTTTAAGGAAATAAAAGAATTAC
>JAOZST010000008.1:16044-42063 GCA_029939535.1 Desulfobacteraceae bacterium
CAAGGGTATAAGAGCAAAGGCAAAATATAAAATTTTAAGGAAATAAAAGAATTACAGAATTTTTACTGGATATTTGAGTAATCCATTGTAACCAGGCAAAGAAAAATGTTATTTTGATGGGGATTCAAGATAAATGTGCAGCTCAAAGATGAATTTGCCAGGAAATAGGAGTAGGTTAATTTTTGAAGAATAAATACGTAAAATTAGGAGATCCAATGGAAAAACAATCTGAAGCTCACCTTCCTGTTTCAGCAGGAGCTTTTATCATTAATAAAGCCCAGAGTGTGAAATTAAATCCCAGTGTTTTATATGAAGCCGTGATTGATCTGTCGTCCGAAGGTCTGGTCACTGCCAACTGCATTAATATGGCTGCCGGTATCCTTCTTAACGATCTGGGTCTGCCTGATTATTTCTTTGAAACCATAACCAAGGAATCTTTAAAACATATTCTGGCCTCCATTGCCAAGAGTATTAAATTGCAGGACAACAAGGTGGTGCTCAACTCCTGGGTGGCGGATATTGATTTTGATATGTTTCAGGGCAGTCAGATTCAGAGAGTCAGGATCGCCACCAAAGAAACCCGGGACAGCATGGAACGGGTTTTGGACACCCAGCTTGCAGGACATCGCCGTGAATATTATTATAATCCTGAAAGCGAGTATTATACCTATGTGTTCAGGCCTGAGACCGTGGCGGATTTTAAGAAGACAGATTTTAAAGATTCCAGATTCCTTTTCAGTCTGGACCAGGATTATGCAACCACCCCCCGCCTTACCAGGAACCGGTATGAGAAATTTTTAGGCAATGTGTCTGAAGCAGTGGTCCCTTTGATTGAAGTGTTCAATCTTTCCGATATCGGGGAGATACGCTTTATGTTTAATTCTGATTTTGAGCGGCCCCAGCTCCCTGTTTTAAGGAAACTATTTGCCGATCACGGGCTTGTAATTACAAGGGCCTATTGGGAACCCTATTTCGCCAAATCCGGACTGGCCTCCTCCATCTGTTCCCTCTATGTCCAGGGGGAATTATCCAGGAAACTGGAAACAGCCCTTGTGGATGATTTGAGATCCTATTTGAGCTTTCCCGTCACCAGGGTTACCCAGCTCTATGTGGAGGGGAAACTAAGCTTTCCTGAGATGCTGTTTGCCGGGAATGCCATTGATTTTGCACATATGTTTATATTCAAGGAAAGGGGAAACCAGTCTGATCGGGATATCATGGACAGCCTGGATTCTGTGGATCATAGGGAAGCCTTTTCAGAAAGGATCCACGAATCCAATAAATTTACCTATACAGCACGGATGATAATGGAATCAGCCTGTGCCAATCCAGATCTCTTTTCCTTTTTGCATGAATTGTTTGATCGAAAATTCAATCCAGCCACTCCCAATGATCTGACCCAGGAGGAATTGGAGAAGAAAAGGAAAGAGTTTGATAGAATGCTTTCGATTCGGTTTATGGATTTACCCCTGGGAAAAGATATTTTTTCTTTTATGTTTAAATTTATTCCAGCCACCTTGAAAACCAATTTTTACAAGCCTGAAAAAAGATCTTTTTCCTTCAGGATGGACAATCAAATTCTTGATCCCCTGGTATTTAAACAGTTTGTATATGGAATTTTCTTTGTCAACGGTCATTATGCCTGCGGAACCCATTTGCGGGCCGATGACATAGCCAGGGGGGGGCTGCGCCTGATCCGGGTATCTAAAGCCAACCATGCCGTGGAACTGGATAATGCAGTTCTGCTTAATTATGCACTGGGGCCCAAGGCCCAGCGGCTCAAGCATAAAGATATCTGCGAGAGCGGTTCCAAGGGAGTGGTGGTGCCCCATGCCATTTATGCCGACTACAGCATGGATGCCCTGTATGACTACACAGAAGGCATAATGGATCTAATGCTTCTGGACAGTTCCATTGTTGACCATTATGGAAAGCCGGAGATGGTTTTTTTCGGGCCGGACGAGGGAACAGCTCCTTTGATGGATGCCGTGTCTTTCCGGGCAAAGGAGAGGGGATATCCCTATTGGCGGACCATTACCACGGGAAAGAGTTTTGGAATTCCCCATGATACCTATGGGATTTTAAAAAACGGGGACCTGTTCGGCCTGATTCACCATGAAGATGAAAAAACCGAACTTCAGATCAATGGGGAAACCAGGGCTGTGACTGCTGATATGGAAGAGATCTATAAACATATTGGGGGGAAAATAGAAATCAGCGGCATGACCACTACCAGTGTCATGGGTGCTTTCAGGACATTGATCAACCATTATGACTGTAAAGAAGAAGATTTGAACCTGATGATGACCGGAGGACCTGACGGGGATCTGGGCTGCAATGAGATCCAGTGCTACAAGGGGAAAATATGTCTGATCATAGATGGGGGTTCCATTCTCTTTGATCCTGAAGGCCTGGATAAAAAAGAATTAATGAAAATCGCATTTATGCGCCATACTTCTCCCAGGGTGAATTCCCTGGGATATCCAAAGGAAAAACTGGGTAAAGACGGATTCCAGGTTCTGCTCAAGGGTAAGAATATTACCCTTCCCGACGGCACCTTTGTGGAGGACGGGGCCATGTTCCACAGGAATTTTCTTACGGACCCAGAGAATCGCAAATATATTGAAAAGGCGGATATCAAGGCCTTTATCCCCTGCGGCGGATTCAAGGACACCATAAATCATGGAAATATAAGGCAGTTTGCTGAGCTGTTCAAAGAGCTTCGCTTTATTGTGGAGGGTGCCAATGTGTTTTTTGATGATACCTCCCGCCGATATATTGCCTCATCAACAGAAATTCTCCAGATAAAAGATACCACTGCCAATAAGGGCGGTGTTTTCTCCTCTGCCGTGGCTGAGGTGCTTACGGCATTTTTATTTGAAAATGAGTATGAAAAATATCTTTTAGAAGATAAGGCCACCAGGTGGGCCCTGATCCGGGATATCCAGACATTGGTCAGCACCTATGCAGCGGCTGAGACTGATATGCTCATAAAAATTTATGAAAAAGACCCTTCCATTCCATTGTTTGTGCTTTCAGAAAAAACAAGCGAGCAGATTTTTGCTTTCCAGAAAATAGTTGAAGAAAATATCCAGACTGTGCTGGTGGATGGGGATCTTTTATGGCAGATATTAAAAGTATATATTCCGGAAATACTGGTAACAAGCCTGGGTCAGGAGTCTATTCTCAGGATCATGAATTCTGAAAAATTGACTGCATACCGCAACGCCATTATTACAAAAAAAATGTCGTCAATGGCTTTCTATCAAAATGGTCTGGATTGGGAGACCTATGTTGATACTGTGAAAACAGATTTTTCCAAAGCTGCCAGGGCATTATTTGCATAATTAATTAGATACTAAAAACAGGAAGAGGAGACTAAAATGGGTACAATAATGGACATAGTCACTGCAAGAGATCCTTTTGAGAAGGAGTTTCACCAGGCTGTCACCGAAGTTGTTGAATCTGTAAAGCCTGTTCTTGACCAGAATCCCGAGTACAGGCATGCCGGGATTATGGAAAGAATTGTTGAACCTGAACGGGTGATTCAATTCAGGGTGCCCTGGGTGGATGACCAGGGAAAGGTACAGGTCAACCGGGGATTCAGGGTTCAAATGAATTCTGCCCTGGGCCCTTATAAGGGTGGCTTGCGATTCCATCCATCCGTAAATCTGTCCATTTTAAAATTTCTGGCCTTTGAACAAATATTTAAAAATGCTTTGACAGTCCTTCCCATTGGCGGGGGAAAAGGCGGGTCAGACTTTGATCCCAAGGGGAAATCCGACTTTGAGGTCATGCGCTTCTGCCAGAGTTTCATGTCAGAACTCTATCGGCACCTGGGGCCGGATACAGATGTACCGGCCGGTGACATGGGTGTGGGGGGCAGGGAGATTGGATATTTATTCGGCATGTATAAGAAACTGCAAAATGAATTTACCGGGGTTCTCACCGGAAAAGGCCTGAACTGGGGCGGCAGCCTGATCCGTCCCGAAGCCACGGGATATGGGTCGGTATTTTTTGCCGATGAAATGCTGGCCACCAGAAATGACAGCCTTACAGGCAAAGTCTGTCTGGTTTCAGGTTCTGGCAACGTGGCCCAGTATACCACGGAAAAAATCATTCAGTTAGGGGGCAAAGTCGTGACTCTTTCAGATTCATCTGGTTATGTTTTTGATGAACAGGGTATTGATGAGGTAAAACTCCAGTACATTATGTATCTTAAAAATGTAAAACGGGGTAGAATCAAGGAGTATGCACAGAAATTTCCCGAGGCTGTTTTCACGCCCCTGGATGCTGGTGCAGACCATAACCCCCTCTGGGATCACAAGGCAGACTGCGCCTTTCCATCGGCCACCCAGAATGAAATCAATGAAAAAGATGCCCAGAACCTGGTCAAAAATGGAATCACAGTGGTGTGTGAGGGATCAAACATGCCTACCACCCCTGAAGGCATGGAAATTTTCCTGGAGAATAAGACTTTATATGCACCTGGAAAAGCTGCCAATGCCGGAGGTGTTGCAGTTTCCGGTCTTGAAATGGCCCAGAACTCCATGCGCACCAAATGGTCCCGGGAGGAAGTGGAGGCCAAGCTAAAGGGGGTCATGCATAGTATCCACAAGGCATGCCTTAATGCCTCGGAAGAGTACGGAACCCCGGGCAACTATGTAAATGGTGCCAATATCGCAGGGTTTGTTAAGGTGGCTGATTCCATGATGGACCAGGGGATTGTCTAACCAACAGCCAGGTTATTGTTCAGCGGCCAAGGTTTTTTAAGGTTATAAGTTAGCTTACATTAAAAGGTCTGTTCAGTTTGGAGATCTATAAATCCGTGATATAGGATTCAATCATGGATAGTTCATTGGGCCGGACAGGCCGCCAGGAAATGGAATACAGGATTTCATCACTAAGTTTTCTGTCCGGATGGAGCTGGGCCACGAGGATCTCTTTTCCCAGTTCCACCCACAGGGTTTTATCAACTTCAAGGTCGTATTCTTTGGATATTTTTTTTGCAAAATTATCAATATAGTTTTTCAGGGAAATGTCCATGGACCCGGTGATGGCCATTGATTTAAACACTACGGCAATGGGGAAAAGATAGGAAATTGATCTGCTGTCGTCCCCCAGTTTAATAATCCTCACTCTGTATGCTCCGGGCCACCATGCTATGGGTTTTTCTCCGGATCTGCTTTTCCCGTCCCATTTATAGGTGAAATCATGGAGAATCATGGGTCTTCCTCTTAAATTTATAGTATAAGAATTTGCATTTAGCCGTTAGTCATTAGCTAACGGCTAATGGCTCGCACGATAGCGCGCTAATTTAATTGTTTATAGCCTTTACAGCCCTGCGGCAGGCATGGGCAAAATCTTCAGGATAGCAGCCGCTGATCCATCGAAGCTGTGCTTCGGAAAATGTTCCAGGGGCATGGGGAAGCCTGGGAATAAATGAATACAAAAGATGCTGATTTGAATTAAGCCTGTCAAACCGGCCGGATAATTCAATGACAGTGACCATTTGGGCCCCCAGTTTTTCAAGCACCTGTATGGCTTTGAGCATTGATTGGTCCAGGGCCTGCCGCATGGGAGTATCAGCTGCTAGAATATTGCTGCAATTGGTTTTTGTCATGAGCTGAAGCTCCCATTCACTGATCTGGGCCTTGGGGGCAAAAAGGATCACATTCTCATCTTCATGGATTATAAGAGAGGAATTCCCAATGGATTTTCCGTCTGTGCGTTCATTGTTCTGGATTGCCCCAAGATAGGCATCAAAAAAGTTTTTTCCTGTGGATTTTTTGAACTCTATTATAAAATCCGTGACCAGGTCGCCGCAGGAAAAACATTCATAGGCATTCCCCTGGTTATCTGCTATCTGTCCCGGCACCATGGCGTTCTGCTGGTGAATCATCTGGTGGGAGGCATGGAGCCTGTGACCGGACTGGGCAAAGCCAAATCCAAAATTCCATCCCCACAGGGCAGAATTAAAGGGGAGCTGTTTTCCTGGAAAAGATTCAAGGGCCTGACAAATGTTCCTGCGAAGTTCTTCCAGACTTTTTAGGGGCAGGCATTTATTCGGATGGGATATTGGGATACCAAGCTGACCTGCCATCCTTATGTAGACCCGCTGGTAGTAAATGTGACGGAGGCCAGTCATATCTTCCAGGGTCAGATCTTTTGCCCGGTACCGGATGGTATCATGGGCCATGTTGGATGCAAAATGTCCCCAGGGAATATAGGAATTACGCCTCAGATATTCAAATACATGGGTGTTTTTATCTTCTGAAAGATATTCGCCAACAATTTCACTTTTGCCCTGGACACCGGGTTTGAGCACCAGGTTCCTTTTGTAGGAATCCGGAAGACAGGGGTTGTTGACCAGAACCTCAAAGATTTCATGGTCATGGATATCCGGGACCAGGCTGCCGTTTTTTTCCTTTTTATATCCAATTCCCATGGGAAGGCCGGACTCCTTATCAAACAGAATGGTACATATTTTTTTTGCCAGGGCTGTCAGTTCTTCAGGATCTGTGGATGCCTGGGCCAGGGCAATACAAAGGGGGCGAGGCAGCAGATCCAGGAACCTGATTTTGTCTTGAGATTTCAGTCCAGAGCTCCATTGGTCCAGGTTCTGGAACAGGGAACAGGGGGAAGGCAAGGGCAGCTGAATGGTTTCCGGTTGTCCTGCGTGCCTGTCTGCCCAGGCTGAATTAATAAAGGTGGTGCCCCGGAAGGGAAAAGCATTGGCAATTTCATAAATGCGATCAGCACCAGGTTCCTGAACATTGGTTTCTGGAAAATTTGTCTTATTGTCCACTGGAGTACCGTTGGAAAGCTGGCCAAGGATGGCTGGATAGTCCTTTTCCCTCAGGTTCTCAACCTCAAATATAGGCTGGTGAATTCCTATCCTGAAATGGCTGTCTTGCCCAACACAAGTCCTGGTTTTCACTATAGCTCCGGTGCTGCTGGCGGTACCAGACAGACAAAAACAAGGGTTTCCCGGGAAATATTCCTGAACTGGTGTTCCACATCGGGTGGTACAAACACAGCCGTGCCCTGGGACATGGGATGCCATTTGTCTTCAATAAATACTTCACCCTGGCCAGCGTGAACAAAAACTTCGTGTTCCCAGTCATGGGTATGTTTGGGTGTATATCCGTTCCTGCCTACTTCAAAGACCCGCATGCAGAAATTTTTTGCTTTGTCTTCCCTGCCGATCATTACTCTTCCTGTAACATTCCTGACCACTTCATTGTCCATGGTTACAGGCAGTATGTCATTATAATTTATGATTTTCATTGATTTATCTCCTTATATTTTAAAACGTCCCACCATTAAATTAAGGTGTTCTGCTAATTTTGAAAGTTCCCGGGAACTCAATTTGATTTCATCACTTATTTTTGTTATTTCATCGGTGGAATTATTTACTTTTGATATTTCGCTGGTTATATCTTTTGCTACCACGGCACTTTGGGTTACGTTTTCATTGACCTCCTGGATGCCGGAAGAAGTCTGGCTTATATTTTCAGTAATTTCCCTGGTTGCAGCAGACTGTTCTTCCACAGAAGCTGCAATGGTTGAAACAACTTCATTCACATTGACAATAATCTGACTGATTTCATCTATCCCCACAAGGGTGCTGCTGGAATAGTTTTGAATATTTGAAATTTTATCTTTTATGTTCAAAGATGCCTCTGAGGTCTGCTTGGCAAGCTCCTTGATTTCATTTGCTACAACGGCAAAGCCTTTTCCTGCTTCTCCTGCCCTGGCAGCCTCAATGGTTGCATTCAGGGACAACAGGTTGACCTGTGCTGAAATATCGGTGATGGTTTCAACCACATTGTCTATTTCCTTTGCTGCCTGGCCCATCTGGTCCATTTGTTTTGTTGCCTCACTTACTTTGGAAACAGCATCCTGGGAAATTTCCCTGGCCTTTTCAGCATTTTGTGCAATTTCATTAATGGTTGCATTCATTTCTTCGGCAGCCGTTGCAACGGTGTTGGTGTTGGTGCTTGACTCTTCCATGGCAGCTGAAACTGAATTCATGTTGGTGGTCATTTGTTCTGCTGATGCCGCAACCATATTTGTATTATCTGAGACCTGCCGGGATTCATGGGACATGTTTTCAGAAATAGAGAATAATTCAGTTGATGAAGTTGAAAGGGTTTCAACCCCCTTGGAGATATCCAGGATCATTCCCTGGAGTTTACTGATAAATGTATTGAAAACAAGGGAAAGTGCTCCTATCTCATCTTTGCTGGATATTTCCAGGCGGTTTGTTAAATCACCTTCTCCCTGGGCAATATCCTTCATATTTTCATGGACATTGTTTAAAGGTTTTGAAACCAGGCGGTTTATGATGAAATAAAAAATAATGAAAAGAACAATCACAAGGGGTATGAGCAGCACTATAATAGCCATGGTCATAT
The DNA here is from genome assembly GCA_029939535.1 of Desulfobacteraceae bacterium. Lineage (GTDB taxonomy): Bacteria > Desulfobacterota > Desulfobacteria > Desulfobacterales > Desulfobacteraceae > NBML01. The sequence continues at coordinate 24,465 of JAOZST010000008.1, forward strand.
CTTTGATTGGAGCTTTAAGGTCATCATTTTCAAAGGTGGTTGCCAGGATTATCCAGTCCTTGGGTTCAAAATATCTGAATGCCGCCACTTTATATGTATTTGTTTTAGGTGACAAATATCGGTGATAACCATTTTTCTTTTCCACAATATGTTTGATAAAGGGTTTATTAATCCAGTTCTTCCCCTGTACTTTTCTATGGATAAGCATATCCCCTTTGGAATCAATAATTGTCATAAATCCATTTTTGCCTATTCCAATTTCTTTGTTGATAATCTTTTCAAGATTTTTATGGCTTATCTCCTGTTTTTCAATGAAAGAAAGGGTTGATTCAGTGATATCTTCCAGTTTACTTTTGGTGATTTTCTGGACTTCCTTTGTTACAACTATCCTGCTTGCTATGAGAGAGGTTCCTGAACAGATGACAAGGGCTGCAAGAAGACAGATTGCAAGTTTTGCTTTAAGAGTCATTTTGAGGCCTCCTTTTTTAAGTTATGTATAGATGAAATCCCATTTATTTTATATCATAAATACACTATGTATGTCTCTATTGGCCATTATCCCTGCCCGGCAGAATCGTTCAGCAGATCTCGAATTGTTCTTGCCAGATCATTCATTGGAATGGGTTTTGCCAGGAATTTTTTGATACCAATTGCCCTGGCCCTGTCCCCTGAAATTTTTCCACTGTATCCCGAACAAATAATAATGGGCAAATCAGATCTTATCTTTAATATCTCAATTGCAAGTTTTTCCCCTGTCATACCAGGCATTGTCATATCCGTGATAACAAGATCAAATGAATAAGGGTTTTTTTTGAAAACCTCCATGGCCTGGACCCCGTCTGAAAAGGTATATACTTTATATCCATAATGTTCTAAGAAAATTTTTGTTACTTCTAGGATTGTCTCTTCATCGTCGATGAGCATTATCCGTTCTGATCCGCCAGGTAAAATATCTTTTTTTATTTTTGGAATATCGTGAACAAATTCTTCTGAAACTGGAAAATATACATGAAAGCTGGAACCTGTGCCTGGTTTGTTAAGCACCTGGATATGCCCCCTGTGTTCCTTAACAATTCCATGAACCACTGCCAGACCCATGCCAGTGCCTTTACCGGCTTTCTTGGTGGTGAAATAGGGATCAAATATATTATCCAGAATTTCAGGATCTATACCAGGGCCGGTATCACCTACTTCAAGCCTGAGATATTTTCCCGGTAATATCTTGAGTCTGGAAATACTATCATTCCTGGTAATTTCTTTGTCAATTAATTCCACGGTCAGCACACCCCCGGCATCCTGCATTGAATGAAAGGCGTTTGTACAGAGATTCATTATAATCTGGTGGATTTTGGTGGGATCTGCCATGATCACTGCCCGGGAAATAATATTTTTTTCTATGGCTATGGTTGTGGGTATTGATGCCCGGAGCAGCTTAAGTGCCTCTTTGATCACAACAGATATTATAAGGGGTTGTTTTTTATTGGTGGATTTTCTGCTGAAGGTAAGAATCTGCTGAACCAGATCACTGGCCTTTTGCGCTCCATCTATAATTCGCTCAATATCTTTATTGGCTTTTTCAGGATCGGCCACATGATTTTTTGCCAACTGGGCAAAGCCGAATATACCTGATAATATATTATTGAAATCATGGGCAATACCCCCGGCAAGGGTTCCAATGGCCTCCATTTTCTGGGCCTGCTGGAGTTGGGTTTCAAGTTTTTTTCTGTCTGTAATGTCTTTTAAATTAACCACAAGACCATTGTGGATTCCTTGTATATCCTTGATTATGGCGGCACTGAGGAGGATGGAAATGGTTTTGCCGTCTTTGGATAGTCTAGTTGTTTCAAATTGAACAGGAATCCCGGATTCATAGATTTCTTTTATTTTTGATTTAGCTTTTTCCTGCTGATCTTTCGGGACAAAGGGAATACGTTTCCCCTGTAATTCATCCAGGGACCATCCAAAAACTTCGGTAAAGGCAGGATTTAAATATAATGGATATCCATCAACATCATATACTGCAACGGGATCAGGGTTTGCCAGAAAAATTGCTTTTAATCTTTCTTCGCTTTCTCTTAATTTTTCTTCAGCTTTCTTTCGCTGGGATATGTCCCGGACGACGGACAGAACGATATCCTGACCCTTGATATGCATTTTGTGGTTATGTACTTCAATGGGCACAGTATGGCCGTTTTTGTGTAAATCCAAGCCCTCAAAAAAATTACCCTGAGATAGTTCCTTTTGGATTGCCAATCCTGGTTTGCCGCGCATTTCAGGGGCCTGGATATCGGCTACTGTCATGGTTTGGAACTCTTCACGGGTATAACCGAGCATTTTGGATGCTGCTGCATTGGCATCAATGATCTGGTCATCCAGAGCTTCAGTAAAAATGGCATCCGGGGCCTCTTCAAAAAGCATGCGGAACTTTTCATCGCTTTCACGCAGCGCTTCAGTGCGCTCCTCAACCCTGTTTTCCAGTTCTTTGTTGCTTTGTTCCAAAGAGTTGTTTAACGCGGCTATTTTTTTAAAAAGTATGTTGAAATTGAAATAAAGGATAACAAAAGCAAAGGAAAGAAGGCCCAGGGCAAAAATAATTGTCATGAGAATATCGCGTTTTGCTCTGGAGGCTATATTCTCAATATTTATCAATGAAAGTCCTCCTGCAATAACATCTCCTTTAAAATTCATGAAATCAGCACTGTGTATGAGGGCATGGGTTATCCCATTCAGTTTGATCTGCTGTATTTCCTTTTCAAGATCAAGGTCTTCTGGTAATTCTTGAAAATAGGGATTGCCGCAGCTGAAAACTGCATGGTTTCCGATGGTTTTATATGCTTTATCCAGGAGAATTGTTTTGCTGAGTTCTATTTTTGGGAAAAAAAGGGCAATACCGGCTTCTATAATGCTATGTTCGTGCAGGTGATCATGATTGATTTTGTTTAATTGATCCAGGAAAAACGCTGCATCCAGGCCGAATCCAATGAGCCCGATGAATTTTTTATCCACAAAAACTGGATGCACAATACGATATTGAAGTCCGTGTTTTACTATTTCAAATCCGTAATGCATCTTTTGGGTTTGGGTGCTTTCTTTTGCCATTGGACTGAGAAAACTAACATCATCACCATACAATTCAGGACTTTGAACTCTGAAAAAAACTATATTGTCAGGTTTTATGAAAAAAAGAGATTTAAAATAAATATTTTCCTTTTTAAATATCTCCAGGAGCTCTTCGGATTGCTGCAAAAGCTTTTCCCTGTCTCCGGCTGCAAAGGCATTCATTACCTTTGTTCTTGAAGTGATAAGGCTTAGAATACGGGATTTGTAATTTTTGGATGTTTGATTTACCAACAGCGTTATCTGTTTCTGGAGGCTGTATTGTTCACTGTGAATAGTATCTGACAGAGCCTGTCTCTGTTGTTTGATAAAAATAAAGAGGAAAAGCAGGGTCAATAATGTGATGACAATTCCAACGGCCATTAAGGCCTGGGTTCTTGGGTTGGTTTTTTGAAAAAGAATCATAGTTTTTATCTGTTTTCGCGAAATGGATTTACAAGTTTCAAATCTGGAATTAGTTCTAAAGTGGCCCACTCATATTAAAAATACTACTATACATTATTTATAGATGCCAGGCAAATTAAATAAAAGGGGTGAATCAGAACAGGTATGAATCAGAACCTGGAACAGCTTGAGAACAATGAGGTTTTCCAGGCAGATTAAAACCTTGATTCAATGGCCTCAATGGCATCCAGTGCGGCATCCTTGAGATCCTGATGATCAAAGTTTTTTAAAATTTTCTGAATCCATGCCTTTGTCTCAAGGCTTCCTGTTTCTCCAAGGGCATATAAAAGGTCCCCCTGGACCGGGATTTCCATATTATCAAATTTCTGGATGAGCATAGGACATAATCTAAGCCCCAGTTCCGGGCATTTCTCCCCAAGGGTTTCCACAACTACCATGGCGCCCAGCCGAACTGACCATACTCTATGCAAAAGTAACTGGACAAAGGCCTTAAAAATGGTATTGGCCTTGATCATCTCCCGGGCTATCCAGTCTGCACCCCCCTGTTCCAGAATGTTTTTCAGGGTTTCAGGGCTAAGTTGAGACGGATTACGCCGGGTGATCATGGAAAGGATCTCCTGCGCAGACACGGCACCGGTCCATCTGAAATCATTGTCAAGGATCAGGCAGGGGGCGGATAAAACCTTGTCCTTTTGGGCGGCTTCCGGGAACAGGGTCCCGTCTATAATCTGCAGCTGAATTTTATCGGATAAAACAGCCAGGGGTATGACTGTATTGACCACCCCGGGACAATGGGGGCAGTGCAGGGCAATATAGAGCACAAGGCTGCAGGGGATGGAAATTTTATCCAGAAGTCCCTGGATCTCATCAGAAACCCAGGGCTTCTGTTCATTAATACAGGACAGGGCATCCAGAAACGGGGGCAGTTCCTTATCCAGGGCCAGGGCTGAATAGATAATATTCTCCTTTATCAGGAACCCTGGCAGATTGGCTTCCCTGTCCGTGAGATTTACCTGGTCCGTGAGATTTGCCTGGTCCATGAGATCTGTCTGGTCTAGGGTATCCACCTGGAACATGGGGACAATATCGGACAATTCCCTGGCAAACTTTTTAAATTTTTCTTTTTCCCCATGATCTGAAATTAAAAGGGGCAGGCGCATGGGCCGGGCGTTTTTTTCTGCCCAGGCCAGAATTATATTTCTGGAATTTTCATCAATCATTGGATATCCTCTTTTTTTAATTTAGTATAGGAATTTGCATTTAGCCGTTAGCCATTAGGTTTTTGCTAAGAGCCAACAGCTAATGGCTAAAAGCTCGTGCGATAGCGCGCTAATTTAATGGCTTTCTATCTTTACCAGAATCCTGCTTTTAAATTAAGCAAAAATCATGTAAATAAATTGAACCCTTGAAATTAATATAAATTCCATAAGGCAGGCAGATATATATGAAGTTTATCGCAGATCTCCACATCCACTCCAAATATTCACGGGCCACAGCTAAAAATCTTGACCTGGAAAATCTTTATTATACAGCCCAGATCAAGGGTATTTCCCTGGTTGGAACCGGGGATTTCACGTTTCCGGCATGGATAGAAGAGATTGAATCAAAGCTTGAGGAAACCGAACCTGGAATTTTTTCTTTGAAAAAACAAATTGCCCGGGAAATAGACCAGACTGTTCCAGAATCATGCCGGAATCCAGTTCGGTTTATCCTCCAGACAGAGATCAGTAATATTTATAAAAAAGATGACAGGGTCCGGAAAAATCATAATTTGATTTATCTGCCCGATATTAAAACCGTTAAAAAATTTAATGCCAGGCTGGATGCCATTGGAAATATCAAATCCGACGGCCGGCCTATCCTGGGCCTTGATGCCAGGAATCTTCTGGAAATAGTGATGGAGACAAATGAAGACGGGTTTTTGATCCCGGCCCATATCTGGACTCCCTGGTTTTCCATGTTTGGATCAAAATCCGGGTTTGACACAATTGAAGAATGTTTTGATGATCTAAAGGATCAGATTTTTGCCGTGGAGACAGGGCTTTCTTCTGATTTGCCCATGAACTGGCGGGTGGCTGAACTGGATCATGTGTCTTTGATCTCAAATTCCGATGCCCATTCTCCAGGATACCTGGGTCGGAATGCTTCTGTATTTAATACAGATCTGGATTATTATTCCATTAGAAAAGCCCTTGAAACAAGAGATCTTACTGCTTTTCAGGGTACCCTGGACATGTATCCGGACCAGGGAAAATATCATTATGACGGCCACAGGAAATGCAATATCAGTCTGAATCCAGCTGAAACAGCAGAACTTAGTAATATCTGCCCTGAATGTGGTAAACCCCTTACCCTGGGAGTGCTCCACAGGGTTCAGGAACTGGCCATCAGAGAGGAAGGATTTATGCCTGAAAACCGCCAGGGCTATACAAGTATAATTCCCCTTGCCGATATTTTGTCTGAAATCTTCGGGGTGGGTCCTAAGACCAAAAAAGTGAATAAGTATTACCAAAAGGCAATAGAAATCCTGGGACCGGAATTGAAAATTTTAACGGACCTGTCCCATGATAAAATTGAAAAGGCAGGTGTGCCACTGCTGGCAGAAGCTGTCATGAGGATGCGCAAGGGTGATATTTATATTGATCCCGGGTTTGACGGTGAATTTGGAAAGGTGAAAATTTTTGATCTGGATGAGAAACAAGAGCTATTGGGTGAGAAAGATCTCTTGTTTGCCCTGCCTGTTCCAGGGACCACAAAAAATAAAAAAATCTTTTCAGCTTTGGTAAAAAAACCCAAACCAGAACTAAAACAGGTCCGGCCTGCCAGGGAACCAGGACTTTTGGAGGGGTTGAATCCTGACCAGAAACAGGCGGTTGAATCCACTGCCCGGGCAATTATGATCCAGGCGGGACCCGGTACGGGAAAGACCAGGACATTAACCGCAAAAATTGCCTTTATGGTTTCTGAAAAAACAGCTGATCCCCATGATATACTGGCACTGACATTTACCAATAAAGCAGCCAAAGAGCTTTCCCAGCGTATTGATGCCTTTCTTCCCAGGACAGACTCCAAGGTATTGGCGGCCACATTCCATGGGTTTTGCCTGGGAATTTTAAAAGAGTACCTGGGTTTTAAAAACAATTTAATGGATGACGAGCTGAGGCTGGAACTGATTTCAAATGCCCTTGAATCAGTGGAAAAAGAAAATTTTTCCGGGAAAAAATGGGCAAAAAAAATGGACAGGATAATTTCTCTGTGCAAACAACAGCTTCTGGGACCAGAGGATGATTTGTCCGACGTGGCAGAAGAGGTTGATATTTCAGCATTCAAAGAGGTGTATGCTGTGTTTCAGGAGCTGTGCAGGAAATCGAATCTTGTGGGTTTTGAGGATTTGATTTTTTTATGCCACCATAGTCTTTCAACCTCCCTGGATTTTCTGTCAAAAATCCAGGCCCGGTTTCAGCATATATTTGTTGATGAATATCAGGATTTAAATTTTGCTCAATACGAATTGGTTAAATTGCTGGCTCAAAAGTCCAGTATCGTTGTTATTGGAGACCCGAACCAGTCCATTTACGGATTCCGGGGATCTGATAATAAATATTTTAAAAGATTTACAAAGGATTATCCTGGTTGTGAACAGATTCTGCTGAAACAAAATTATAGGTCCACCCAGAATATTCTGGATGCCTCTTTTCAAATGATTTCCAAATCCATGGAGGCCAATGGATCACAGAAAATTTTTTCCAACATGAACACAGTACAAAAATTGATTGTCAAGGAAACATCCAGCGAGACGTCCGAGGCAGTGGCCGTGGGTAAGATGATTGAAAAATGCCTGGGAGGGTTTTCTTTCTTTTCCATGGATGCCCGATCTAATGATATAGGGTCCAACGATATAGTATTCGGTGATATGGGCGGTGAAAAAGAGTATTCTTTTTCAGACTTTGCTGTTCTATACCGGACCAGGAAACAATGTGATGCCTTTATAAAGGTGTTTGAAAAGGAAGGTATCCCATTCCAGACTGCCGATAAAAAAAAATATTCAGACATGGACGGTATACGTCAGGTTTTAAGCCTTTTCCGATTGGTCACACACAGGGCCGGGAACAAGGATGTTAAGGTCCTGCTGGAACATTTTAAGCTGAAACCAAACAAGGTTAGCGCCAATGGGGTATTTGGCCCGATATATGACCCGATATATAAAAGGGTCCATGGCCGGGACAGCTTTGAATGTCTGGATATTTTAACTGAATCCCTTGATTTAAAAATGAAGATTGAGCAAGACCAGATCCTTGGCACAGCATATGAAAAACTTAGATCCCTGGCCCTTCTCTATCCAGTGCCTGAAGATTTCATGGATGCTCTGGTTTTGAACCAGGACCCGGATCACCTGGCCCGATCTGCTGAAAAAGTTTCCCTGATGACCATGCATTCAGCCAAGGGCCTGGAATTTCCTGTGGTATTTGTCACTGGCTGTGAACAGGGACTGATCCCCTTTGCACGGGACGGGAAAACCTGTGACAATCCTGAAGAGGAGCGACGTCTTTTCTACGTGGCAATGACCCGGGCCAGGGATGTCCTTTGTTTGACTTATGCCAGAAAAAGAAGCATATATGGGACCTGGAAAAATCAGCAAAGGTCTTTTTTTATTGATGATATTGAAAAAAGACTGGCCCAGTATGAAGCCCAATACCCCAAACCTATTACCAGGGTAGGGGAGAAACAAAGGGAGACTCAATTGGAGTTGTTCACGGAAATGAATCCCTTGAAAAAATAAATTTCAGGTTCTAGGAAAACCGGCAGGAAAAAAAGGATAGTGAAAAAAAGGATCGTGAAAAGAAAACAGAGAAAATATTGAAAAGAGAAAATAAAATAGTCGGGATTTGGCCTGATATAAAGCCTATACTAAGATGGATCACTGATTTGATCTGCATTTTGGTTTTTTGTCTGGCCTTTATTTCTCCAAAGCATACCCTGGCCGATATTTATAAATATATTGACGGCAAAGGTGTCGTTCATTACACCAATGCCCCCACCTCATCGGATTTTGTATTGTATATCAGGGAGGCTCCAGTAAAGATAACGTCCCGGCCCCTTTCCCGGGATTATGATGCCATTATTCAAAAAGCCCAGGAAAAATACGGGATTGAGTTTTCTCTGATCAAGGCAGTGATTCAGGCTGAATCTGGTTTTAATTCCCAGGCTGTTTCGAAAAAAGGAGCCAAAGGCCTTATGCAGATCATGCCGGAAAATTATAAGGCCCTGGCTGTATCAGACCCCTTTGATCCGTCCCAGAATATCATGGGAGGCACAAGGTATTTGAAACAGCTTTTGAAACGATATGAAAATAAACTGCCCCTGGCCCTGGCAGCATACAATGCAGGACCAGAAGCAGTGGACAAATATAGACAGATTCCTCCCTACAGGGAAACCCGGAATTATGTCCAAAAAGTGATGACCCTTTACAGCAAGTACAAGAATATTTAAAATTCTTTTTGAATCTCTTTGATAAAGTGTATCAGCTTATCTCTCATGTCGGGTCGTTCCAGTGCAAAGGCCAGGTTGGCCATCTGGAACCCTACCTTGTCTCCGCAATCAAACCGGTTCCCTTCAAATTTATAACCAAAAATGGGTTGTTCCTTAAGAAGGGCTTTCATGGCATCTGTCAGCTGGATCTCTCCGCCAGCGCCTTTTTCTTTTTTCCCCAGCAGTTTAAAAATGTTGGGTGTGAGGATATACCGGCCTATGATGGCCAGATTGGAAGGGGCATCTTCCGGGGCTGGTTTTTCAACCATGTCATTAATTCGTACGATATCGTTTTCCAATTTTGAGGCATCCAGAATTCCATACTTGTCAGTCTGGTCCTTTTCCACCTCCATGACCGCTGCAATGGAAGCCCTGAACCTGTCAAATTTTTTTACCATCTCAGACAGCACTGGTTTGCTGGTCTGAATCAGGTCATCTGCAAGAAGAACGGCAAAAGGCTCATCTCCCACAATATCCCTGGCGCACCAGATGGCATGACCCAGTCCCAGTGGTTCATTCTGGCGGGTATAGATAATGGTACCGGTTTTGGGCACCAGTTCCTGGATCTGTTTGAGCATATCCTCCTTACCCTTGTTTTTAAGGGATAATTCAAGCTCAAAAGAGCGGTCAAAATGGTCTTCCAGGGCTTTTTTGCCCCTGCCCGTCACAAAGATGATATGTTCGATGCCGGCAGCAAATGCTTCTTCCACGGCATATTGAATAATGGGCTTGTCAACAACTGGTAGCATTTCCTTTGCCATGGCTTTGGTGGCGGGAATAAACCGGGTGCCTAGTCCTGCTACCGGGAAAACCGCCTTCTTAATTTTCATAACAACTCCTTGGATTTTTTTTCTGTCTGAAAATGAAAAACTGCCTGGGCATAAATTTTCAGCAGGATAAGAGAAATAATACTTCACCTGTTTTTATGTAAAAGAGATTCAGATGTCAAATGTATTTTATTTGTTTTTGAACTCCATAAGACTTAAAGTTTTTACAATAAAATTTTTTACATTCACTTTTTTGTTTGATATAGGCTTTTGAGAGTTGGAGAGTCTGAATTCTATTTAAAAAAGGAGATCCATGGAAACCAGAGAAAAAAAAATCGTGACAATGGGTGGAGGAAGCGGGCAGTTTGTTTTGTTGTCAGGATTAAGGGAGCTTGAGGATATACAGATAACAGCAATCGTTTCAATGGTGGACTCAGGAGGCAGTACCGGTCGATTAAGAGATGAGCTTGGTATCCTGCCGCCCGGGGATGTCTTGAAATGTATTTTAGCTCTTTCCCCTTATCAGAGTGCCTGTCGGTCTATACTTCTGAAGCGCTTTGAAAAGGATCGTCGCCTGGCCGGGCATAGTGCAGGCAATATGTTATTAACAATGCTTTCAAGATATACTGGTAATTTCCCGGCAGGTGTTGCCGCCCTTGCTGAAATACTCAATGTAGATGGCACTATACTTCCGGTAACCATTAACCGGGCAACTCTGGTTGCCGAGTTGACTGACGGAAAAAGAATATTTGGAGAAGAGGCAATTGATCTGCCCAGGGGAACCCAGCGTGAACAGATCAAAGAGGTGTTTCTTGTTCCCCACCATCATGCGGAAATATCGGTATATCCACCTGTTCTGGATGCAATTCAAGATGCTGATTATATTTTTATCGGGCCTGGTGACTTGTTTACCAGCATTCTTCCCAATCTTATTGTTCCAGGAGTTAAAGAAGCCCTTAAAACAACCAAAGCAAAAATTTATTTTATCATTAATATTATGACAAAATTTGGGGAGACCCATAATTTTTCAGGAATTGATTTTATCAATAACCTTGAAGAACGTTTGGGCCGGCAGGTTGACGGCCTTATCGGAAACAGCACAAAACCAAGACAAAGTGTATTGGATATCTATTCCAAACAAAAGTCGGATTTTGTTCACATGGATCAGGAGGATCCATTCTGGGAAAAGCGTGCATTGCATTTAAGGGATTTTCTGGATACCAATGAAATAATTGTCAGGCATGATCCAGAAAAAATTGCCCAAATTATTCGCGAAATAATATGTCAGGAGTAAGAGCCTTGTGGGTTGCCTGTTGCTAAGGCTGTATCCTGTTGACATTATTATATTATTTCTGTATAGATCCACATCTTTAAACTACCTGTGTTAAAATTAATAGGAAAATACAAATGAATAAAGAGATAAAGGAAACATCTGAAATACCGCCTGAACAATTGAGTCTGAAAAGCCGGTTTCAGTTCAAGTGCCATAAGGGTATAAAATGTTTTACAGATTGCTGCCGGGGAATCGATATCATGCTGACACCCTATGATATCCTGACCATGCGCAAAAAACTGGATATGAGTTCCCAAGAGTTTCTGGCTGTTTTTACCCGGCCCCAGATCCTTGAAAAGGCGGATATGCCAGTGGTAACCCTGAAACTCCTGGATGATGAAAGAAAATCCTGTCCTTTTGTTGAGGATAAGGATGGCTGCGTTATCTACGAAGATCGTCCCACCACCTGCCGTTATTACCCTTTGGGGGTTGGTTCCCTGAGTTATTCCGGTGAAAAGGGTGAAAAGGATGAATTCTTTTTCACAGTCAAGGAAGCCCATTGTCTGGGATTTGAAGAAGACAAGGAATGGACTGTGGAGGAATGGCGGGAAGACCAGGGTGTTGATCTCAGGGATAAGGTCAATGACGGATGGCTGGATCTCATGGTTCGGAAAAAATCATTGCCCCAAAGTATGAAACTTTCCGAGGAAAGCAAAAAAATGTTTTTTATGATCTGTTATGATATTGATAAATTCAAGGATTTTGTGTTCAATAGTTCATTTTTAGATCGGTATGAGATTGCTTCAGACAAAATCGAAGAAATCAGGGCCGATGATGTGAAGTTGCTTGAGTTTGGATTTGAATGGCTTAAGGCGAGTTTGTTTCAGACAGGGCAGGAAAAGTTCAAGGTTAAGAAGGGTAGCTGAACATCAAAAGGTCATGGAAGTTTCCATGACCTTTTGATGTTTGGGCTTGTTTTAATAATCGTACCAGAGGCCTTTCTGGTATTCAGGATTGTTGAGCCTGTCTTCAATGTCCACACCAAAGAAATCGGCAATGGGCTTAAAAATTTTCGGGGTGTCCGCCTGAACCTTTTTCATTGTGTTTACTACCATGCTGAGACCCTTCCAGGTCATTTTCCCCAGGGGTTTTCGACAGGGACCAGAGGGCATTCCCAAAAGCTGCATCATGGTTTTCAAGGGCAATGGGTTCCTTGCCCTGCAGTCCACAGGACCGAATTTTGTTTCTTCCCGGGTGGTCACCACCACCAGGTCCAGCAGGGGCTTTAAGGCGGTTTGGATCTCCATGGCTCCGGCTCTGTCGCCCTGGTTGATCAAAGTGACCATTTGGGTCATGAATTTTGGTACAATATTGGTCATCACTGAAATAGAGCCACAGGCTTTGATATCAGGATTCGTCATGATATCAAAGATCAATGCATCGTCCCCTGAAAGGATATTAAAATCGTCTCCGCAGAATTTCCGGGTCAGTTTCATGTTGTCAAGATTGCCGGTGGCCTCTTTTACTGAAGTGATATTGGGGCAGTTTTGTGACAGAATTGCAAGATCCTGGGGAAGCATCTGTGCCCCTGTCCTTCCCGGAATGATATAGGGGATGATATCTATATCTGAATATTCATTTGCCACCACCTCGTAGTATTCTTTTCGAATTTCAAAAGAGCTTGGACCATTGTAATAGGGGTCCACCATGAGAATGGCATCTACGCCTTCGTTTATGGCATGACCCGCCCCCACAACGGCTTCCTGGGTGTTGTTGCTGCCGGTTCCGGCAAGACAGAGACATCTGCCCTTTGTCTGTTTTGCGGTCAGGGCAATGACATGGTCATGCTCTTTCCATTTGAAAGTGGGGCTTTCTCCCGTGGTTCCGGTTGCCAGAATACCGGTTATGCCATTTTTGATCTGAAAATCAATAAGCTGTTCAAGGCCATCCCGGTCCAGTTCTCCGGGCTCATTAAACGGGGTGATCAATGCTGTATAGCATCCTTGTTTCATAAATAATTACTCCTGATAAAAAATAAATGGTACCCTTTGGCGGGGTAAGGACCTGAGATTGATTATTCCAATCAAAATCCTTGACACCTAAGTTCAGGATACTATTATATAAAATTTTAATGAGAAAACAATAGCAAAAGAATGTAAGGAGTTATATATGTCAGACTTTAAAGTTCAGCCAAACCTGCCAAATAATGCGGATGAGCAAATTGCAAAATTGCGGAATCAGTTGAGCAGGAACGATGAATGCGGTACCACCCACTACAATCTCGCGGTTGCCCTCATGGGAAAACAGGAATATGTTGAAGCAGAAAATGAGCTTCATGAGGCCATTGACTGCAGTCCCAGCCTTGCAGAGGCCTATGTCCTTTTAGGGGGTATCTGCCTGCAGAGAAAAGATCTGGAAGGGTGTTACAGGTTTAACCAGCGGGCCACAAAAGCCCGGGCTGGATTTGCAGAAGGCTATGGCAATATGGCCTTTGTGCTGCTTCAACTGGTGGAGGGTAAAGATCCTAAAGAAGACGAGGAAAAGGTTGACAAGGCTATAAAAAACCTGAAAAAGGCCATTATTCATAACAAAAATTTTATCCAGGCCTACACCACCCTGGGAACCGCTTATTTCATGAAAGGACTGGTTCCGGAAGGGATCAAAGCCAACCTTGAAGCCGTTGCACTGGAACCTAAATTTCCAATTGCCCATAACAACCTGGCCGTGGCATACCTTGAACTTGAAGAATATGACAAGGCCATTGTACATTGCGATGAAGCAGTAAACCTTGGATTTGAAGTGCCCCAAGAGCTTCTGGAAGAACTGGCACCCCATAGAAATGCATGACCTTTTGCCCTGATTGCTCTTTTTTTATTTCGGGTGAAGAAAGACAGATTTCTCCTGACAATCCCTTGTGGCAAAGGCCGTTGTCAGGAAATTCCCTGGATTTTTTTAAAAATCATTTATCAAAAAATGTTCAAACCAATCCTGTTCAAATTAGTCCTGTTCAGACCAATCCTATTGCTCAGGCCTCTGAAATTACCATTGGTGAGTATCTTAAAGCTGCAGAAAATTTTCTTACACGACCTGCATATGGGGGGGGCAGCAATATCCTTGCATCTGCCTTTGCTGGCATTGCTGAAGGAGAAGGAAATCCCATACACAGTGTAGAGCTTTTCCTTGAAAAGCATGGTGCCTTTTACCATCCCATTCGGGTTAAAGTCCTGTCTGAAACTGGTCAGTCTTTTTCCTTTGTTTTGAACGGGGCAGTTTCCAGGCCGGGACTTGCTTTGATCCAAAAGGAATATCAATTGCTGTCACGCCTTGAAAAACAGGTGTCAACCACTTACACACCCGTGGTATTTGGGACGGGGAGTGTAACCCTTGAAAATCAGGCCAGGTCAGAGAGCAGCCAGGCAAGCCAAATTCAGATAAACCAAATTCATAGAAAAAGGCAGGTCAGGTTTTTTCTTGGGGAATGGTTTGAAGGCTTTAAGGAATTTCACATAACCAGAAACCAGGGGAATCTTGAAATCGCCATTTGGGCATCCAGCGGCGATATTTCTTATCTCTCTTTGGACAAGGCTCTGGTTATTTATGAACAGATTGCCTATATTCTGACCTCCTATTATAATATTTATACAGGAGAGCAGATTTTTCCATGGCACCATGCTGCCGGGGATTTTATAGTAAATCCTCGGGAAGAAGGATTGCCTGTGAAATTAATCACTGTACGTGGATATGAAATCTTGATGGAATTTGATTCTGATGACTCCAGACCCGGGGTTGTAATTCTGCAATCTCTTCTTTTTTTCTTTTTAAGTTTAACAATAAGGATGCAGATGGACCGTCTGGACGGAATCGGGTCAATGGTTTTTTTGGGAAAAGCCGTGCTGGAAGCGACAACTAAAGGTTTTTTAAGGGCCCTGGATGTCAAGGCTGGTGAAAATACCGGGGATATTCTTGATAAAAATATCCAGCCGCCAAAGAGCCTGGAGGGCCTGGGAAAAGCCTTTACAGAATTCATGGCTGGTTTCAGCCAAAATCAGGTTTTGACGATTTTAAAGAATTTGATTCAGTCATGGCCTTCCAGTCCCCTGGAACAGGATTTAATAGAAGTACATCTGGAGTCCCATTGCGCCTGTGTTTATTCTATATTTAAAAACAAATAAATCCTAGAATTTTTATTGACATGTGGAAATAGAAGTC
The DNA here is from genome assembly GCA_029939535.1 of Desulfobacteraceae bacterium. Classification (GTDB taxonomy): domain Bacteria; phylum Desulfobacterota; class Desulfobacteria; order Desulfobacterales; family Desulfobacteraceae; genus NBML01. Next base: position 39,765 of record JAOZST010000008.1, read on the forward strand.
CTATATCAGCAATGTTATTTCGTAAAAAAATGTTTGAAAAAGGCGGTTTTTTCAAACATTTTGAAATAATAAATTAATCGAAATAATATATAATTAGATTATTGAACAGATTATTGAATGGAAAAATTGGAAAATTTTTTCATTATGGAATGTAAATTAATTATTAATGGAGGTAAGTAAATGGCTAAACATGAGACTCCTTTACTGGACCAGCTGGAATCCGGCCCTTGGCCTAGCTTTGTCTCTGACCTGAAACAACAGGCTGAAGTCAGAGCTAAGAATGAAGAAGGTGTTGAATTCCAGATTCCCCAGGATTGTGTAGATGACCTTCTGGGTGTTCTGGAACTGTCTTACAAACATGGTAGAACCCACTGGAAACATGGCGGCATCGTAGGTGTTTTCGGGTATGGCGGCGGCGTTATCGGCAGATATTGTGATCAGCCGGAAATGTTCCCAGGTGTAGAGCATTTTCACACAATGCGTGTGGCCCAGCCTGCTGGTAAATACTATACTACAGACTATCTCAGGAAATTGACCGAACTCTGGGACTTCAGAGGTTCCGGTATTACCAATATGCATGGGGCAACCGGTGATATCATTTTTCTTGGGACAACCACTCCCCAGCTTGAGGAAGTATTCTGGACACTGACCCATGACCTGGGCCAGGATCTTGGCGGATCAGGTTCCAACCTGAGAACGCCTGCAGACTGTCTTGGCGATTCCAGGTGTGAATATTCCTGCTATGATACAAATGCTCTGGTTCATTTCATGACCAATGAATACCAGGATGAACTTCATCGTCCTGCTTTTCCATATAAATTTAAATTTAAATTTGATGGCTGTCCCAATTGCTGTGTTGCATCAATTGCCCGTTCTGACATGTCTTTTATCGGCACATGGAAAGATAATATTCAAATTGATCAGGATGCTGTCAATAAATATGTTGAAAATGATGCAGCATATCCTGCCAATGCCGGTGCACACAAAGGCAGGGACTGGGGTCCCTTTGACCTTGAAAAAGAAGTTCTGGACCTGTGTCCGACAAAATGTATGATGTTTAAAGATAAAAAATTGTTCATTGATGATGCAAACTGCACCCGTTGCATGCATTGTATCAATGTAATGCCAAGAGCCCTTAAAATAGGTAAAGAAACAGGCTGTTCCATTCTTGTTGGTGCAAAGGCTCCAATTCTTGATGGTGCCCAGATGGGCTCACTTCTTGTTCCATTTGTAGAAGTAAATCCTGACAATGATTACGAAGCAATTACAGAAGTCGTTGAAAATATATGGGATTGGTGGATGGAAGAAGGTAAAAACCGTGAAAGATTAGGTGAGCTGATCATGCGTCAGGGATTTCAGAAACTTCTTGAAGTGACTGGTATCAAGGCAGTGCCCCAGCACGTACAACATCCGAGAAGCAACCCCTATATCTTCTGGAAAGAGGATGAGGTTCCAGGCGGCTGGGAACGTGACGTTGAAGAATACAGAAAACACCATCTTAGATAAAAAGGGAGAATTATAATGGCATTTATTTCTACTGGCTATAATCCGAAAAAACCTATGGAAAACAGGATTTCAGATCTTGGTCCTAAAAGTTATGAAGAATTTTATCCTCCTGTGATTGCTAAAAATAAAGGCAAATGGTCTCACCATGAGATCCTTGAACCAGGTGTTCTTGTTCATGTTGCAGAATCAGGAGACGAAATATACACTGTAAGAGTAGGTGGTTGTCGTTTGATGAGTACCTCTCATATAAATGAAATTTGTGAGATCGCTGATAAATATTGTGACGGGCATCTTCGTTTTACCACCCGTAATAATATTGAGTTTTTGGTTTCTTCAAAAGATAAGGTGGAACCCCTTAAAAATGATCTGGCTTCCAGAAAATTTCCAGGTGGTTCATTTAAGTTCCCCGTTGGCGGAACCGGTGCCGGTATAACTAATATTGTTCATACTCAGGGCTGGATTCACTGCCATACACCGGCAACAGATGCTTCGGGTACTGTAAAGGCAACCATGGATGAGTTGTTTAGTGATTTCCAGGACATGAGACTTCCTGCACAGCTGAGAGTCTCCATGGCATGCTGCCTTAATATGTGCGGTGCTGTTCACTGTTCTGATATTGCAATCCTTGGATATCATAGAAAACCACCAATGCTGGATCATGAATATCTTGACAAACTGTGTGAAATTCCACTTGCTGTTGCAGCATGCCCCACAGCAGCAGTTAAGCCGTCTAAAGTCAAACTTGCCGATGGTACAGAAGTTAAATCAGTTGCTGTTAAGAATGAGAGATGCA
>JAOZST010000260.1:0-4024 GCA_029939535.1 Desulfobacteraceae bacterium
TCCTGGTTGCAATAAAACTTTGACAGGCTATCCTGACTTTGCCGTTCCCTACAAGTAGTGAAGAATAGAATGGAAATATCAGGTGCCCGATGGGGAATTAGCGGCTCAGATTCAATTTTGAAGTTACGCTCAATTTCAAAAAGTAAAGATTGGGATGGATATTGGGAATTTTTCACAGCACAAAATCAGAGTAATAATTTTTTTCCTGATAATTCTAACTTCCCGAATATACAAGAAAAATTGACAGCTTAATTTTGGTTACACTCATGTCAAATAATTACAGACACCAGTACAGATCTTAATCAGAAAATTCTTGATTATGAAATTGATGGAGCATTTGTTACTGATGGTTTCAAAACCATAAAAAAAACATTGAAGACTCAGGAATTTAGAAGTAGAATACCCTGCATGAATACCCAATTACCACAACGATATGTTGATCGAGCAAATGTAAACACCATACGGGAGGTCTTTGATTATATAAGCAGGTACAAGGATAAAACCTTTGTACTGAAAATAGAAGACACACTTATTAACCACCCCCTCTTTCCATTGCTTATGAAGGATATTGCCCAATTGCACGATATCGGCATCCATCTTATCATCGTGACAGGCACCAGGGCAACCATTGAAAAACACCTGACCAAAGCAAATCTCCATACAAAAATTGTCAATGGGATACGGATCACACCAGAGACTGCCATGGCCCATGTCAAACTGGCAGCCATGGAAGTGGTCCAGTCCATAATTTCCCATCTGTCCGCAGGCAATGCCAACGGGATTATGGGAAACTGGATCCGGGCAAGGTCCCTGGGGGTATGTGAAGGAGTGGATTACGAATACACAGGTCATGTGGAAAAAGTCCAATCCCATATTGTTCATACACTTCTGGGCCAGGACTTTATCCCTGTAATTTACAATATTGGAATGAATGCTTTGGGAGATTGCTATAATTTAAATTCAGACCTAATCGCACTACAGATATGCCTGGACATGGAAATTGAAAAACTCTTTTTTATCCGGGCCCAGGATGCAATACCCACAGCCGGGCTTGAACCCCCGCCAGGAAGCCAGGTCCACCCAAACGGAGGAATTTTCTCCAACATGGATCTTAGCAGTGTTGATTTCATGCTGGGCCAGGACAAGGGCCTACTAGGTTTTGAAAACCATACCCTTCTGGCATACTCAAAGGCAGTGATTGATCAGCCCAAAGGGGTGAATCGGGTTCATATTATTGATGGCAGGTGTGAGGGACGACTGCTTCAGGAAGTTTTCTCCAGCATCGGTGGTGGCACATTGATTTACGGCAATCAGTATGCCCATATCCGCCAGGCAGTTCTTGGAGATGTCCCTGAAATCCTCCACCTACTGGATGGGTATATAAAAAAAGGCACCCTGGTCATGCGAACCGCTTCAGACATTAAGAACAAAATTCATGCATACCATATCTATACTGTAGACCACGCCGTATACGGATGTGGAGCCCTGTACGAATTGGGTTACGGCTGGGCTGAAATCGGAGCCGTTGCTGTGAATGATGCTTATAAATCCAAAGGCATTGGCCGGGGACTTGTGCAATATCTAATCCAGACCGCTCGAAAAAAACAAATACAAAACCTTTTTCTTTTGACCACCCAGGCTGCGGACTGGTTTTTTGAATTTGGATTTGTATGGGCCAGCCCACTGGATCTTCCCGAACTGCTTAGGGAAAGATACAATCCTGAACGGAACTCAAGGGTGTTACTCCTGAAACTATAGATGCCTTGTTAGCCCAGAAATTCTGTTTAATCAATGGCTTGTAATATTTTCAGCATTTCTTCTGGGTTATAAACAGGTAGTTTGGAACGTTTAAAACCTTTTGGGTCCCTCGTGATAATGGCTTCTGCTCCAGCATTCTGTGCTGCTTGATAAATTACTGCATCTTCGAAATCAGTAAATTTTGATTTAAGAGCATCTTCAATTACTATTCTGTTTACAAGCGCAATCTCAAATAAAGTCATAAGATTTTTCATTTGATTTTGGACTTTGTTTTTACCCAAAACTTTGGTTGATAAATAATATATTGTTGTCACAGTAGTTGCACATAATAATCCAGACATTTTTCCCAGTTCAACTAACGACATTAACTGGCTTGCGGGCTCAGAAAAAGGAGACCGATCAAGCATAACATCAAGAACCACATTCGTGTCAAAAAGGATAATCATAGGTATTTATCTTCCAGGTATTGTTTATAGTCTGTTTCATCTATATCAGAGTCTTTTAATACTCCTTTTAAAGATTTTACAACGGGTGTAAGTCGTGTATTTTTTTTTTCTGCCTGGATGTCCAGCAAATAAAAATAATCGGCAACCATTTGAGAAACTGATTTGCCGATAATATTTGCATGATTTTTTGCTGATTTGATTAGTTCTTCGTCAAGTCGCAATGTAAGTTTTGTGTTCATAATTTACCCCACCCCTTACTGACGTATTGATATACTATTATATATACGTCAGTAAGAGGTGGGTGTCAATAGGGAACCAACTCGGTTTGAGCTTCGGATATAATGGAATCAAAAATTTCCTTTGTCCCGGATGGTTGAAGATCTTTGGGTGTGAAGCCCAATAGTTGATGCGCCTTATGTTCAGCTTTTTGCCGGATATCCAGTCCTCCCTGATCTTTCCACTGATCCCACATTCCGTTAAAACCCAGATCAGGGATAAATACCTCATCCTTTCTCAGGTGTCTCAGGGTATGCTCCTGATGAAGAAGGTAGGGCTGATCTTCGGCTGCTACTGCAATGACATCAACGGCCAAAGTGTCCTTATCAATTTTTATTCCCTGGATTATTCTTCTCATTATTCCCATGATTTCATTATCAAGAACCAGCTGTTCATGGGAGGCAACAGTCAAACTGGCCAATGACCCGAGTCCGGAAATCATATTGGCTCCGGCCATCAGAGGTAACAGACCGCTGGACATTTTTTCATACCCGGTCTGGGCATCATGAGTGCAGGAACTGCATGACAATCCATATATATCGGAAACAAACCCATAATAATCAGCTATCTGTACTGAATAGGCCCCGGCCATACCCACATTTGGCAGCCCCCAGATTGAATTTCCTGTTCTCATGTTGGCAAAGGCCAGCCTGGCACCATAGACAAGGGGTGTGGCTGGATTAATCAGGGAGGCAATAGCTGTAAAGGCCAGCATGGATGCATTTTGCTGCACTAAGCCCCCGGCCATGGTCATGGGAGCAGTAAACCCTACCAGGGGTGCGGGCAGCATGACAGTTGGCAGACCTGCAGAGATGATGACACCCATCACATCGATAATGCTTTTGGGAAAATTCAACGGGCTTTCCGGAGATATGCCCACCAATCCTTTGTATCCCTCCTGCTGACCAATACCAAGCCCTGTATCCAGCCCAGTGGCAGCCCGGAAAAGCTCAACAATATATCGGGCCTTATCCCGGGACCCCACCAGTACATACAGGGGCTTGCGGCTGTATCGCAATAAAATTTCACATTGCTTGATCTCATTTATTTCCATGGGGACATCGTCCAGAAACAGCATTGCGCAATTGATATCAATCTCATCCAGGCTGTTTATCAATTGTGTCATATGTATCAAATCCCGGGTCAGACCCAAACGCCTCTGGCCGGTTTCAATATCCATAACAAAGGGCATACCCCCTGTGGTGTGGGTGTGGGTGCTGCCAGATCCCATTTTGACCCTTTTGTCCTTTTTTTTACCCCTTGTTTAGACCCGGGGATAGGTGATATCAAAAGAAGGGCAGATATGGGTACAGACTTTTTCAATAAAGTTTGAGGGGAATTTTACTCGTTTTTTTGGGGTCAACCGGAACTGGTGTGGTAAAATTCTCACCTTTTTGTCATTTGTTTGTTATTTTACAGGTAGTTATGTAAAAAATAGATGTTGACAATTTTTATGCCCTTTATGCCGTTGTTAAACTGTTGATATGTGAGCAATATTTTTTAGTTTCATAGTTCACAAAGCATAGTATAGTAGCATTTTTGAT
>JAOZST010000261.1:0-4023 GCA_029939535.1 Desulfobacteraceae bacterium
TGTCACCTCCTATTTTGCCATGATGCTTTTAACCACCATGAATATATCTGTTTATCTTGCATTTTTTCTCTCCTTTGCATTTGCTGCTATTTTGGGAACTTTTCTGGAATTTGCTATTTTGCGAAGAGCTAAGGAGCCTAATATTCTGGGAATGATAGTTATAACCATTGGGATTGAGATGATTATTCTCGGGTTTGTATCCTGGAAATTCGGGGCAGAACAAAAAACCATGCCTTTTCCCATTGGACCCTATGATGGTTTTATTATCGGTGATATCTATATCAGTAAACTTGATGCACTTACACTGGTAAGTGCATTGTTTTTCATGATAGTACTCTATCTGTTTTTTAAGTTTTCAAAACTGGGGCTTGCCATGAAAGCCACCCAGCAAAACTCTGTCGCAGCACAAATTGTGGGAATCAGAACCAACAGGATAATGATGATGACATGGGGAATTTCTTCTCTTGTTGGCGCTACAGCAGGATTGCTGATCGCTCCCACAGCAATGCAGCCTTTTATGATGTGGGATCCCATGCTCAAAGGTTTTGCAGCAGCAGTTATGGGAGGTATGACATCTTTGCCGGGCGCTGTGATAGCAGCTTATATGCTTGGAATTATAGAAAATCTTTTTGGTGGATATATTTCAATTGAATTTAAGACAGTGGTGGCATTTGTTATTATTGTGCTTGTTTTGTGTATCAAACCAAGCGGTCTTTTTGCCAGGCATTATGTTAAAAAAGTATAGTAGCGGGATATGAGATTAGGAAAGGTTGAACAAAAATATAGTACCAATAATTATTTAAATAGGAGGAGAACCATGAAAAAAAGATTAATGTTTGTTTTGTTTGTTTCTCTAACATTTTTGTTAAGTTTTGGGCAAAATCTTTTTGCAGAAGAAGGTGTAACAGACACTGAAATTCATATCGGTCAGTGGGGACCCCAGACAGGACCTGCAGCAGCATGGGGAGCTGTGGCAAGGGGTACAGGTGATTATTTTAAATGGATCAATGCAAATGGTGGTATTAATGGTCGTAAACTTGTTTATCACATGTTTGATGATGGATACAATCCTGCTAAAACCAAGGCTGGAGTCAAAGAACTCCAGGAAGGTACAGGCATGTTTGGCTGGGCAGGAGGAGTTGGGACTTCTCCCGGACTTGCTGTAAAATCTTATCTGGCCAAAAAAAATATTCCCTGGGTAGGACCTGCAACAGGTTCCAAAGAGTTTGTAAATCCTCCCCAGAAAAATCTTTTTGCTGTTTATCCTCTCTATGAAGGTGAAGCAAAAGCATTGGTAAAATATGCCATTGAAACAATGGGTAAAAAACGGGTGGCCATAGCCTATCTTAATGACGCTTATGGGAAAAATGGACTTAAAGGAGCTCTTGCTTCACTCAAGTCTCATGGTATGGAATCTGTAGTTGAAGTGCCCTTTGAAGCAAAAGATTCAGATCTTAAACCCCATATTATGAAATTAAGACAAGCTAAACCTGATATGGTACTTTTGTGGGTAACACCGGGTCAGGCTGCAAAGGTTGTGGGTATTTCCAAAGCCATGAAATTTGATACACAGTTCATGAGTACCAGCACATGTTCTGATTTTATTTTTATGAGCTATATCACAAAAGGTGCATGGGAAGGTGTGATCACTGCAACATTTGGTGAAGTCCCTGATTCAAAGTTTCCATTGATGACTAAATATAAAAAAGAGGTATTTGATAAATATGCCGCCAAGGAAGAACGCTGGGGTATTTTTTATTATGCAGGGATTATATTCACAGAACCCATGATTGAAGGCTTAAAAAATGCCGGGCGTGATCTTACAAGGGAAAAATTTATCACTGCAATGGAAAATATCAAAGGATTTAAAGGTATTGGTCCTGAAGTTAATTATACACCCTATAAAAAAGGTGATATATATTCAAGACAGGGAACATCCCAGACTTTTCTGGTTCAATGTCTTAAAGACGGAAAAACCAAACAACTTACCGGATTGCTGAGTACAAAATAAAAATGGAATCTTCTTTTTTCCTGGTGGACAATCTGGCCATCTCCTTTGGGGGGATAAAAGCCCTGCAGGATATCAGTTTTACCATGGACAAGGGTGAAATCTTCTCTGTGATTGGCCCCAATGGCGCAGGAAAGACCACTCTTTTTAACTGCATATCAGGGCTTTATAAACCTGATCATGGAAATATCAGGTTTCAGGGTAAAAAGGTTGACTGCCAAAAGCCTGATGTTATTGCAAAAATGGGTATAGCAAGAACCTTTCAGAATATTGAACTATTTTCCAATATGAATACAATGGAAAATATAATGCTGGGCCGCCATATTCATATGCAGGCAGGGCTTATTAAAGGCATGACCATGTGGGGCAGATCCTCTTCTGCTGCAGAAGAAGAAGTCAGACACCGGGGAAAAGTTGAAGAGATTATAGATTTTTTAGAACTTCAAAATGTGCGTGATAAATTTGTAGGGGCTCTGCCATATGGAACTCAGAAACTTATTGAGCTTGGCAGAGCTCTTGCGCTTGAACCCTCGTTGCTTTTATTGGACGAACCCTGTGCCGGCATGAATTCCGAAGAAAAACAGGACATGATTTTCTGGATCAAGGATATCCAGGATGATCTGGGTATTTCCATTCTGCTCATTGAGCATGACATGAAAATGGTAATGGATATTTCCAGCCGGGTTCTGGCCATTAACTTTGGTAAGCCTGTGACCCTTGGAACACCGGAAAAGGTCCAGCAGAATCCCGAGGTGCTCAAAGCCTATATAGGTGAGGAGGAATAAATATGTCCCATCTGCTTGAAGTGAAAAATATTGAGACATATTATGACCTGGTCTATGCCATCCGGGGGGCTTCCTTTTCCGTTGAAGAAGGAAGTATAACAGCCATCCTGGGCAACAATGGTGCCGGCAAGTCCACTATTCTGAAAACCATAATGGGGCTAATAGACGACCAGCCTGATAAGGGTGTCATAGAATTTGACGGAATTTCCATCCACCGCAGGGACACGGATGAAATTGTACGCATGGGTATTGGTTATGTACCCGAGGGAAGGGAGGTCTTTGAGGAACTCACCGTCCGGGAGCATCTGATCATGGGGGCTTATATCCGGAAGGACAAGGCCGGGATAAAAGCAGATATTGAAAAGGTGTTTGACTATTTCCCCGTGCTGAGGGAGAGAACCAATCAATGGGCAGGCACCCTTTCCGGCGGGGAACAGCAGATGCTGGCCATTGGCCGTTCCCTGATGTTGCGACCGAGGTTGCTGATCCTGGATGAACCTTCTCTTGGGCTTTCCCCCCTCCTGGTCAAGGAGATTTTTTCCATAATCAAAGAAATCAATAAAACCGGTACCACCATCCTTCTGGTGGAACAGAATGCCAAAATGGCCCTTTCCATTTCTTCCACTGGACTGATTCTTGAAAACGGTCGCTTTGTGATGAAAGGAAATTCAAGGGACCTGCTGGAAGACAAGGATGTCAAAGAGTTTTACCTGGGTATTAAATCTGAAACCTCTGCCAAGGGTTTTCAACGATGGAAGAGGAAAAAGGCATGGCGATGAGCAAAAACACCTTTCAAACTGTGCCCGGGGTTTTCAATGAAACCGTCAGGCAGAACAAAGACCGTGTGGCATTGAGGACCAAGGACCTGGGACTCTGGCAGGATATCACCTGGGGTCAATACCATGAAAAAGCCTGCCAGGTGGGGTCCGCTCTTTTGTCCATGGGATTTAAAAAAGGAGATACAGCCTGTATCATCGGAGACAATGCCGTGGAATGGGTCATGGCAGACATGGGAATTCAGTGTGTGGGTGGCGTCTGTGCAGGTATTTATTCTACCAATGCCTGGCAGCAGGTGGAATATGTGGTGATCCACTCTGATGCGAAATTTTTGTTTGTGGAAAATGAAGAGCAGCTGGACAAGTGGCTCAGGTTCAAGGAAAATACTCCTTTATTAGAAAAAGTGATTGTCTGGGATACAAGGGGGCTTACCTCTTTTAAAGATCCCATGGT
>JAOZST010000085.1:0-14865 GCA_029939535.1 Desulfobacteraceae bacterium
TTTGTACCGCGGAGATCCAGGTTCTCATCAATACCAAAGAAATTCATCTGGTCTGTAAAATTATGATCTGCAGGATCATCAATCAGAGCGTTTCCGCCATCCACGTCATAGTCGATATCACCAAGGCCTGTTGCAATGATGTTTTCCATATTATCGACATCAACACGACTGCTGGAGGAGGTATAGTTACTCTGATCAGCAGTGCCGTCAAAGTCAGTCAAATCAGCATCAGAGTCAGCACCACCGTAACCGGCAAAGGTTTCAACTCCGGCCTGGGCACCAAGATCAAGACGGATACGATTATCATCAGTCATGTCGCTAAGATCATTTGAAGATGCGCCCAAGGTATAATCTGTCAAGAACAGAGTATCATTATCGGCTTCACCGTCAATAGTCCCACCGTCAATTTCAAACAGGATATCATCGTCTCCAGCACCACCAAGAAGGGTGTCTCTGCCATCATTGGGGATTTCAAGAATATTGGGGTTGTTCTGGTTGTCTTCAAGATACTGCATGTTTCCACCAAGAAGAACATCATCTCCAGCATCACCGTCTACAGTATCATTATCAAACCCTGCAACAATGATATTGTCTGAGGCTGAACCGTCAATAACAAGCTGTGCTGTTGAGCCAAGCCCGGAATTCTCAGTTCCGTCTGCTGCATGGGCTGAATTGTATTCTGCCGCACCACCAAGAACCACGTCAAAATCGTTCAGGAAACCGTAGAGGTTACCTGACGCGTCAAAGTTTTCAATCTCTGAAGTCTGGACATCAAACCCTGATCGGGTATTGATATCACCTTCATAGCTCACTTGACCAGTATCATCGCTCAAGTCTACATAGACTGGCTCATCATCATCGGAGAACTCACCTAGGATCCAGTCGCTGTCCTGGGAAGGATCATTATCCCAGGTCAATCCGCCGTCTATCCACAGGGAAGTACCATCAGTTTGATCCAGAGCTGAGACTTCAACAAAGAAGAAATCGGCATTACGACCACCAGAAACTACATCTGATCCGCTTACAACACCACCGGCTGCAATGAAATCGTTTCCAATTCCGCCGAAGATTGTGTCTGCTCCCTGGCCTGAAAGAACTATATTTCCGTCGGTGTCTACGCCGTCACCCTGGAAACCGGTTCCGTCAAATTCAAGATCTCCAAAAAAATTATTGGCCAGATCATTATGGTTTTTTGGATTTCTGGAATAGAGGTCAAAGACAGAAAAATCCTGTACAGTTAAGACTCCGGCTCCGGAAAGATCATTTTCAACACCGTCAAATTCAATGGCACCGTCGCCATCCAGGTCAAGCTCTTCAACCTGATCCTGGGGATCGGTAAGATCGATTCTAATGTCTGCATCACCGGTAATTCTGAGAACTTCTGCAGCAGCATTGTCACCGAAGTCATCTGCATCAACCGAAACAAGAGGACCTTCAGTACTGAAGGGGGCAGCACCGTCGTCAGTATTCAAGGCCAGTCCTACAGTGTCACCACCAAGATCTACACCCGCAAGAGCACGAACACCATATGTATTATCAACTGTCCAATGTTCCCATCCGTAATCCACATCTCCTGCCCAGGTCTTGACCCAGAGCTCATCATTGCCGAAATTACCAAAGCCATCGGCAAAAGATTCATCACCGGCAAAAGATTCAGCAACATAAAAATAATCATCCAGTTCAGCAGCTGTCAGCCACCCATTGCCAGCTTCTGTAGCAAGGTAGGCTCCCTGGTTACCGGCTGCATCCCCGTTCCAGATCTGATACTGGGTATCAGCACCAGTATCAAGGGCAGTAAAAAGTGAACTCAATGGTACATTACCAGAGATTTCTTCAGTAACATCTGCGCTATCAATTGCAGAAAAATCAATTTCTCCGTTTACCCAGGCAGCAGAGCCATTTGCGGAATCCCATTCCTGGACCCAGAGAACAGAATCTCCGGCCTGGGCAAAATCCACCTGCAGCGCATCAAGATCAGATGTTTCAATCCAACCATTCCCATAGCTGTTGAATGCGCTGGTATCCACAAAGTTGCCCTGAGTCCCATCTCCAACCCACAGCCTGTACCAAGATGCCGATCCAACATCATCTGTGAATAGATCGCCAAATGTTGCATCTGCTGCTGGATTAGGATTAAAAATAATTGCCATCTTTTTCTCCTTAACTAAAAAATTAACAGTTAAAATAACTACAAAATACTACAAATAAAAAAGCTTTAACATCAGGATAAATTAGACTCTTTCCATGCCTAAAGCCACAAACCTATAATTCTTTGGTGGTAAATATGCAATTTGCATACCACGCCACATTAAACTAAAAAACCCTTATAATTTCAAATGGTTTCCAAATTGTAAGATCATGCAGAAGGTTTAATTTACACAATTATGTATATATTGAACCAACTACAATGATTCCCGAGCTGCCCTGTCGATGTTTAAGACAATGGGCTCAATTAAATAATGCAAAAAGGTTCTGCGTTCTGTTTCTATAAAACAGGCTGCCGGCATTCCTGATAAAAGCCAGGCATTCTTTTTTTCAAGTTCTCCGTCCATGGGCTTGACATGGATGATATAGGACGGTATGGGCCCCTGGGGAGTATTTTCCACTATTGTATCCGGAGAGACATAGGTGACTAATCCGTCCAGGGGCGGTGTTGTAATCCGGTTAAAAGCACTTAATTGTATCTTTGTTTTCTGCCCTTCTTTAACCGCTGTGATCTTGTCCTGCCTTAATTTACATTCAATAATCAGGTTTGCGGCCACGGGAACGATATCAAGAATGGGTTCACCAGACCTTATCACCCCACCTTGTTCAGAGTGGATGCGCAGGTTGATCACATCACCGCTCACAGGTGCTTTTATTATAAGACGTTCCCGCGCATCCATGCTGGGCCTTAATTTTTCCCTCAGCTCAAAAATTGATTCATTTACTTTTCCAAGCTCTGCAACCGCTTTTTCCCTGAAACTGTTTTTTAAATCAATGGATGAAAGCTCTATCACTTTTATTTGCTCCCTGGATTCTGCTACCAGCTGTTTTTTGGCTGCAACCAGGCTTGTATGCTCATAGAGCTGTCTTTTCAACTGAAGCAGATCAGACTGGTCAATATAGTTTTCCTTTAATAAAGGTTCTTTTATTTTAATTTCTTCCTTTATGGAATCAATGATTAAAATCCTTGATTCAAGCTCACTGTGGATACCGGATATTTTTTCCTCCAATTGTCTGATCCTGGCCTTATTTATATCCAGCTTGGAAAAAACTGCGTCCAGCCTTGAATCAAATATTTCTTTTTCTTTTTGCAGCAGCTTTATTGTTTCAGGTTTTTTTTTATCCTTTAAAAGTTTTTCTGACCAGAAAATATTTTTTTTCATATCCTTTTCCGCGGAAAGCCTGTCAAGCTGTGCCATCTTTGATAAAAGCATGCCTTCAAGTATATCAACGGAAGCATCAGCCTGGGAACTTTTTAATCGGATGAGAACCTGGCCTTTTTTCACGGTATCCCCTTCCTTGACAAGAATTTTGTCTACAATACCTCCCTCAAGATGCTGAACAGTTTTTCTTTCATCTGATACTTTTACAAGGCCCGGGGCTATGATGGCCCCACTGAAAGGCATGGTTGCTGAAATCCCTCCAAGGCCGCCAAAAAACAGACCTATCACCAGAAGACCTGCAAATATTATTTTTCCGGGTTTTGTATGAAATTTTTCCATTTGATTCCCTATACTCCTTTTGGACTGCCTGGTTGAACCGCCTGGCCTGACAATGCTTTAAAAACTTCCTGGGCAGGGCCGAACATGGCAACCTGCCCCTCCTTGAGCAATAGTATTTTATCCACGCCAGATAAAATCCCGGGCTTATGGGTAATAATAATTGTTGTTACTCCATCTTTTTTAAGCATGTTCAACGTATACATCAATGCCTGCTCACCCACATCATCCAGATTTGAGTTTGGCTCATCCAGGACCACCAGTTTTGGATTATCATAAATTGCCCTGGCAAGGGCAATTCTCTGCCTCTGCCCCCCGGAAAGTATCTGGGCTGCAGCACCACCTATATTTGTATCATACCCTTCAGGAAGCTGTAATACCAGTTCATGAACCCCGGCTTTTCTGGCTGCTTCAACCACTTTGTCGGAATCAGCTTCCCCCATTCTTGCGATATTGTCTTTAACCGTCCCTGGAAAAAGTTCAACATCCTGGGGAAGATAGCCAATAAACTTTCCAAGCTCTTCATGATCCCATTGAAAAATATCAGCCCCGTCCAGTCGCACTTTACTGCCCATGGAAGGCCATAGGCCGAGAATAACTCTTGACAGGGTTGTTTTACCAGCTGCACTGGGTCCGATAAGGCCCATTACTTCCCCGGGATTTAATGAAAAATTAATGTTTTTCAAGATATACCGACCGTTTATGGCAATGGTTACAGCCTCTGCTTCTAATTTCCCTTCAGGGTCTGGAAGACTCATGGGTTCTTTCTCTGTACTGCCTTTAATCAAGGCGTTTAGCCGTTTATATGCGCCCCTTGCTTCAACTGTCATTTTCCATGATCCCATACCCATCTGGATAGGCGAAAGCGCCCTGCCCATGATAATGGATGAAGAGATCATAATACCGGCCGTACATTCATGTTTCAGGGTAAGCCATGCACCCATGCAGTAGATCAGCACCTGCATGGATGAATTAATTGCTTTTGTGGCTGACTGGAGAAGGCCTGCATGCCGGCTCGCACTGGTCTGTAAATCTATGACCTTTTTGTTGTCATTTTCCCAGTGTTTTACGATCCCAGGCAGCATTCCCATACTTCGAACCGCCTCGCTGTTTCTCATTGCTGCGGAAACCAGGGCCTGGGCTTTGGCATTCTCCTGATTTGCCAGATTTAATTTTTTTCTTGTCAAAAGCTCCTGGGCAACACCCAGGATAATAACTGCTACTGCACCGCCAGTGGCCACCATCCCCATTAAAGGGTGCATGATATAGATTATCAAAAGGAAAACCGGGGTCCAGGGGATATCAAAAAAGAAAAAAATTGCATTGCCTGCAAAATAATTACGCAGCTGGTTAACATCCTTTAATCCCTGACCATATCCCTTTTTCTGCAGACTGGCCGAATCTTTAACCATTTCTGTAAATACCGGCTTTGATAAACTTTTGTCCATATCCACCCCTGCCATTACCAGAAGCCTTGATCGCAGGAAATCAAGAAGCCCGAAAATAAAAAGGGCAAAAAGAGCAGCAGCAGTGATTGTCATCAGGGTAGGCATGCTGTAGCTTGTCAAGACCCTGTCATATATTGCAAGCATATAAATTGGAAAGGTTAAATAAAGCAAATTAATAAACAGGCTGAAAAAACCTGCAAAGAAAAAATATTTAAGCCATTTCATCAAAAATCTTCGCATTAAATCTTACTCCGTTTGTTATCCATCATAATAGCTGCCTATTTACAATTGCTCCCCGTCTATAATTCCCATGGCATTATTCAATCTTACCATTGAGAGCTTATAATCAAGAAGTGCCTGACTCAGCAAAGTTTCCGATTCTACAAGCCGGGTCTGGGCATCCAGAACCTGGGAGATGGTTGTTAGTTTTGCTTTAAATCTTTTCTGCTGTCTTGTGTAATTTTCACTGGCAGCTGAAATTGCTTTTTTAATGGAATCCATCCTCTTTTGAGTTTCATAAAACAATTTGCGGGCAACAATCACTTCTTCGGTTATCTCCAGGCACACCTGACGTAAATCCATTTCCAGTTTTTGAATCTGCAAGGATTGTTTCCTGGATTGATAATAACTTGTGCCTCCATCAAATATATTCCACTGAACATAAACCCCTGCTTCCCAGTATTGATTCTGCTGATCTCTGTCATAGGTCTGACCGGTTGAAGTTATCCCGGATTCTGCATAATCGTAATCCGTATCATACAGGCCGGCAATAAAACTCACTTTTGGGTAATATTTTCCCTTTGAAAACTTTTCATCTTTCCGGGCCATTTCAATTTCAAGATTGATAAGCCCCGGTTCAACCCGATTTTCCATGGCAAGATCTTTACATTGAGCTGTATCCATTTTAAAATCAATATAATCCTGCTCAAATTTTCCCTCATATTTAATTTTGTTTTCAGAACTTTCTGCAAAGGAAATCCCTAAAAGCAGATTCAGTCTTTTTACATGCCTGAAAACCAATGTTCTGGTTTCCCACAATCTCTGCTTTGCAAATTCAAGATCTGCCTCAGCCTGGAGTACCTGGGAGTAGGGAACCAGTTTTTTGTCACTGAATGCTTTTGCTGCTGCAAGATCAGACTCAAGCCTTGTAATACCCTGGGAAATAATGGATATATCATATCGGGTCTTCAGAAGTTCAAGAAAACTAGACCGGATATTGTAAATAAGTTCCAGTTTTTTTTTGTCCAGCTGGGCCCTTTGATACTCCTTACCTAATTTAGCCCTTTGATATCGGGTGGTATTTTCAAACCCTGAAAAAAGTGTCTGGGTCAATTTCAAGCTTGCAACCATTTGATCCTGATCAACATAATCAGAATCAGTGGGTCCTTTGGAATCTATGCTTGTTATGGATTTGAGGGAATAACCAGCAGAAAAAGAGGGCAGAAAATAGCCCCTTGCCGATTTTATCTCCTCATCGGTCTGGGCCAGAGTAATTTGAAGTCCCTGGAGGACAGGACTGTGTTCAAGGGCGTATTCCACGCTCCTTTCCATGGAAAAAACCTGGACATCCTGGGCAAGGACAGGGGGTACCAGGATGAAAAAAAACAGAAAA
Organism: Desulfobacteraceae bacterium; assembly: GCA_029939535.1. Classification (GTDB taxonomy): domain Bacteria; phylum Desulfobacterota; class Desulfobacteria; order Desulfobacterales; family Desulfobacteraceae; genus NBML01. The sequence continues at coordinate 6,765 of JAOZST010000085.1, forward strand.
ATAGTTTTATTCATTTTTTCACAAAGTAATGCCACTATTGCCTTCCTTATTTTATCAATTATTTCAAAGCAGTATTAGATATCAAACTAACAACCGGTGTGCAACCCTTTTATAAGATTTAGTCTAACTATAATTTTAGGATAAATTTTCTTATATAGAGGCAAGTTCAGCTTGAAGCCACAACCGAATATATGGATCAGACAACTCTTTGGCCCGGAGATTTTTCCATGAGTTGGAAGCTGTCTCCCATTGCTTTTCAGCAATATCTATTAAGTCAGGACCGTGAACGGCATCCGGGGCAAGCTGGTCTCTGTTTATGAAAACAAAATCCATTACAGAGCGTATTACAACCATCCTTGCAACAACTCTCAAGGGGAAATCCTGTCTTGTTACAAACATCTGGAACCGGATAAAAGCGTTCTCCTCGTCCAGGGCGAGATCTGTAGTGTCCTGGGTTGTCAGGACAAAATAGATATGAGCAATATACTCTTTGTGGGTATTTGCAAGGGAATTAAACCATTGGATAAATGCTGTGATGGGATTTTTCAGATTTTTTTTGATTGTAAGACTCTTTTTTCCAGGGATAATTTTTTTTGGGTTACTGCTCGAAACTGGATATATCAATTGCTAAAAAACTGTTTTCAAACATTTGGTGATTAATTTGTTTTACATACCCACTTTCTTTTGTAATTTCAATTTTATAGGTGTCCATGGGAAGTGACACAGAAAAATAACCTGCATAATCTGTGAACACGTTTTGAAGTAAGGAGCCGTCACTGCCATGGTATATAGACACCTGATGTCCCTGGATCTCCTCGCCAGGAGTATAAACTCCGTTTTTATCATAATCGGAATAAACAATTCCATAAATCGCTGGTTGATCATCCAGGGAATTGGCCTGGCCTACGTCAATGGCTGAATCGGCAACAATTGTTTTTTCTCTATATATAAATCGAAGTCCTATTCCTGCTTCATCCATGGCCTCAGAAAACAAAATATTGCTTGAAAGAGGGATAAACTCCAGGGCATTTAACAATATATCTTCAATAATTTCCAGGACCGGAACCACATCCTCTCTTCGGTCATATCGGGAACGCATAAACGTTTCTTTTACATCTGAGCCTTCATATCCAAAAATTTCTGCGCGCTCAAAAGGGGTTTGTTCCTCTCCAGAATCACCCGTTGGTGTATTCAGATAAAGATTGGCTGAATCAGAAAGAATCTGCTGATAAAACAAAGGAGAATAGGACTCTTTTAAACCAGAAAAACCCGTGAAAAAATTCATCAGCATTGAATCGCTAAGGGTATTTACTGCCAAATATTTTTGGAGGGTTATTGGCTCTTTTCTGATTTGATTTATCACGTGCAGCATCTGAATCTGGCTTTTAATCAACGAGGAGGAGGCCAGGGTTAATGTGATAAAATAGGCTCTCTGGGCTGAATCATCAAGAAGCCCGCTCCTGAATGATGCGCCGGCAATGTCATATTCCACTGAACATATATATCTGGGTTCTGTTCTGCCTGGGTCAAGCTCATTTTTAAACAGATTATCCACCACTATCTTGATAGCATCCTTGGGAGCCATGAAATTGAAAAAGGAAATAACGCCTCCTGTTTCTCCCATGATCATATAATCATCTTCAGGAGCTACCTGGGCATGGGAATCAACTGCGGACCCGTTATCATCATCGATCAAATTATTATCATGGGCTCTGGAAAAAAGGGAATCTTCTTTTGTTAAAGGCAAAAAACCGGTTTGAGCTGCTGCATCCAGCCAGGGAAGCTCATCCCTGAGGGTCTGTCTGTCAAAACCCAGGGTCTTTGCATAGGTTAATGGGTCCCTGCGTATTTCATTAACCAATTCAATTATGTATTCTTCGTCTGCCGAAACTTCATCAAGGGCAATAGACAAAGCCGGCAGACTCAGAAACACTAAAAGGATGAAGATGAAAAAACCAGGTATATTTCTTACAATTGTTTTCATAATAAATTTATACAAAAGCAATTACCATGCCAAAGACAAATGCTGTAAAATAACAAGCAGTTATAAATCTTATGGCCACTGGTATTGTCTAAAAACAACCAGTGCTTGACAGATGTAAACAGCTACCAGCTCATTTTTAAAACAACAGCCCCACTAAATGAATCATACCTATTTATTGAATAAAGGCCTGGTGTGTCATGCCGGCTATTAAACAGGTTGTTCAAATGAATCCCCAGATCAAAGGGGAACAGATCTCTAACCAATAGATTCAGATCAAACACCCATACATCATCATAGTTTTTTGTTATGTCCTGGGTTGGATAATATATTGTCCTTTCTGAAAAATATTTTAGTTCAGGCACAAGGATAATATTTTTTGTTATATTCCAGGCTGCTGAAAAATTAAACATGATCGGGGCTCCCGGATCATATTCATAATTCAATTCCTGATAATGTTTGATAATTTCACCATCCTCATCAATAAATGAATAATCGTTATAAAAATAGGTTTCATCAGGCCCCTTGGAATCCAGCATTGTGATATTCCCGGAAATCTTTAAATTATCTGTAAGATTTAGATCAAATTCCAGTTCAGCCCCATCAATGGTCTGGGAGTTGGGAGTTGAAAGGCCGGCTCCTGCATAGCGGTCTTCAATTACATGGTTATCAATTTTATTTCGAAACAGAGTAAGAGCGGCTTTTTTATTATTGGATTTCCAGGCCAGCTGAAAATTTACACTTTTGATCTCCTCAAGGGAACTGCCTCCATATTCATCCAATTGTTTTGCAAAGGGGGTTCTATAGGCCGTGCCGTATATGGATTTGAATATATAATCAGAAAAATTCCAGGCAAACCCTGCACTATAACTTGTTTTAGCCTCATACTGGTCATGGTCATCATACCTGGCACCTGCCCATAGCTCAAGACGTTCAACTTTATGCCTGTATTGCCCAAAAATTGAAAGCAGTTCATTCTCAAAATCGGATTGTTCAACTTCCGGTAAAAAATATAAATTTTCAGGAATAAAAAAGTCCGGGTAAAAGCTCTTAAAGACAGTGATGGCATTGTATCTGTCTTTTCTCCATGAGGTGCCCAGGGTGGCAAGGCCGTTGGCTGCGAATAGAGATTTGTCATATATCAATTCTCCAAAAACAGATTCTTCCTTTTGACTGAATTCCCTGTCAACGATCCCATGGTCCAGATCAGTCCCGGAAAAATACCCTGTAAACCTTATTCCGGAATCCATATCAATATTCTTTGAGGCTTCTATCTTAAAATTATAAATTGAAGAGGATATGGTTTCTTCCCAATTATAATTTTTCTCCCAGTCTGAAACAGCAAAAGCATTTTTTGAATCTGAAATCCTGGCAGACAGTGTCAGCCAGTCATCCAGGGAAATACTGGAATACAGTTCAACATAAGTTGAATCATCCACCACACCGGAACCATATCTTGTATCAATTGGTTCTGGAATGATTCCATCATTCCAGAAACGTTTCACATTGAAATTATTGTCATCTTCTTTTGCAGACAATCCTGAGACAGACAAAAAAGAAGACCAGGCTTGTTTTTTAATTCCATAATTGAGATACGCCCCTTTTTCCTGATCAAGAGAAGAATAAAGACCTCCAGTTTCCAGTCCCTGGAAATCCATACCGGTCATTGGAACAACATTCACAACACCGGCAAAGGCATTTGGCCCCCACAGGACAGATCCTGTTCCTCGTATAACTTCAATCCGTTTGACAGAGGCCAGTGATATTTCACGATCAATCATATAGCTGGATTTCTGCACACCTGATCCAACAGGTATTATATCATAGAGAAAAAGAACAGAATCAGGTACTCCCCTTAAATAAGGAGCAGAACCTTTTTCATTTTTTTCAACATAAAATCCTGTGACATCATCCAGGGACTGGGCAATTGTAAATGCTCCTTTTTTTTCAAATTCCTCCCGGGTTATCACCTGGGCAATGGCCGGCGCACTCCAGGCGGCCTCTTCTTTTTTTGAGGCAATGGAAAGGACTTCCAGGTCCTCTCCCACAAACATCAGCATTGTATCGGAAGCCAATACTCCGGATACCCATAAAAGGATAACGGCTGCCATTAAAATAATTTTTCGATTCATCATTGAAAACATTTATTTACTCGCCATCTGCTGTTTATTCGCCATATGCTGTTTATTCACCCTCGACATTTTTCATGAGCACCCTGAACTTTGCCCGGCTTAATCCCAAAAGTTTTGCAGCCGAGGTCTGATTATTACCCGCTGCCTGTAAAGCCTGAATAACAAGGCTTTTTTGAACCTGATAAAATTGAACCCCTCCGGGAGGTAATTTAATCGCAATATTTTTTGTTCTCTCGGGCTTGTCTGTTCTTAAAAAAGAAAGGGTTTCCGATGTAATCCTTGCTGTATCCCTTGTGAGGATAATGCACCTTTCAATAACATTGGCAAGTTCACGAACATTTCCAGGCCATGGATATTCCTTTAATTTCTGGCAGGCTCCTTCCGTAATGATATGGTTTTTTCCAAAGGAGACAAGGTTTATCAGGTGCTTTGCAAGGGGGACAATATCCTCGGATCTCTGACGTAGAGGCGGAATGATAATGGGGAAAACATTGATTCTGTAAAAAAGATCCTGACGGAATTTTTTTTGGGCCACCATTGCTTCCAGGTTTTTATTGGTGGCGCAGATCACCCGCACATCAACCGGTATTTCTTCATTCCCCCCGACCCTTTGAAATCTTTTCTCCTGGAGTGCCCGCAACAGTTTTGCCTGGGAGTCCAGGGGAAGATCGCCTATTTCATCCAGGAACAGTGTTCCTTTTGTAGCAAATTCAAATTTCCCCTTTGTTCTGGAGGCAGCCCCGGTAAATGCTCCTTTTTCATATCCAAACAATTCAGACTCCACCAGGTTGGCAGATATTGCCGCACAGTTTACCGGAACAAATCTATTATTACTCCTCAAACTCCGGGTATGAATATACCTTGCAATGAGTTCTTTACCAGTGCCGGATTCACCTGAAATTAAAACAGCCGTATCAACACCGGCCACATTTGCAGCCAGGTCCACCACATTTTTCATGCCCCTTGATTTATAAATAAGTGTACGGTCTGGATCTGATTTTTCAAGCTCCTGTTTCATCTCCCGGTTTTCCGTAATAAGATGTCCTATCTTCAATGCTCTCTGAACGGCAACCTGTATTTTTACATCATCAAAGGGTTTGGTGATATAGTCAACCGCTCCATGCTGCATCATTTCAACGGCTGAATCAATGGTTGCAAAGGCCGTTATAAATACCACAGGCGTAAGGACACCCTTTTCTTTCATGCTTACTATCAATTCCTTCCCGTCCATCTCGGGCATTTTTATATCTGAAATCACAAGGTCATAAGTACTGTCCATGAGCTTTGTTAAAGCCTCTTTCCCATCTTGGGCCTGGTCAATTACATATCCTTTTCTCTCCAGCATTATGGATAAAAGGGTTCTTATTTTTTCTTCGTCATCTATTACAAGTATTCGGGTCATTATTCTTACAAAACCTCTATGTTTTTATTGTCAATATCTGAAAAAATAATAAGGGCAAACAATGATCCGCCCTGTTCCATGCTTTCAACTATTATACTTCCTCCATGGGCTTTTACGACCTGGTCTGCAAAGGCAAGCCCAAGCCCGGTGCCTTTGGCTTTTGTTGTATGAAAAGGTTCGAAAATTTTCTTCTGCTGCTCTTTTGATATACCATCTCCCTGATCCCTGACCTCAAGTATCCATTTTTTACCCTTGATAACAATTGAAATATCAACAACCCCTTTTCCATTATTGGCTTCACAGGCATTTTTTATTATATTGCTTATCGCCCTGGAAAGAAGATCAAAGTCTGTTTCTGCATAAAAAGGTCTGTCCGGTATTGATGAATTAATTTTAATATCCGTTAAATTGCATTGAATTTCAAAACCTATCACAACTTGATAAACAAGTCTGTTTAAATCCGTAATTTCAAAATTTGGTTTTGCCGGACGTGCAAACATTAAAAAGCTTTCAATAAGATCATTAAGCGCCTCAATTTCTTCTTCTGCATAGTTTAAGGCCATGTTGTCTTCAGATATATCCAGATCTGTCTTCAGCATCTGAATAGAGCTTTTAATAATGGCAAGGGGATTTTTTACCTCATGGGCTATCATCATTGAAAATTTACCCATCTCAGCAAGGGTTTCCTGTTTCGCCATTTTCTCATGGGCCTGGACAAGGATTTTCCTTCCCCTTGCCAGGGAATCCAGCATCTCATTAAAGGCATCTGCAAGTTTTTTTGTTTCCGGGCTAGCCCCTGGAATAGCTCTGATGGAACGATTACCCATTGAAACTTTCCTTGCAGTCTGTACCAGTGAAATAATGGGAGACACAAGAGATCTGGATATAAAATAAAATATTATACATGAAAAAATGGTAAGCCCCAGAGCAATCAACACAAACCTTTGCTTCATGGCTTTAATTAAATCCCTGATCCCTTTAGTGGAATATTTAACCTTTACAACTCCTATCCGGCTGGTGCCAGGTTGCTCCCCGATCAATTCCATGCCAAGAGCTCCATCTTGTGCCTCAGCTAACATAACATTTTTTTCAATTATCTTAAAAGGTCCTCCCATCTCTTTTATTACACTGACAAGTGCTCTGCCTTCTGAATTTTCTATTTCAACACCTGCAACATCATTCTCATCCAGCAGGCTCTTGGAAAGCCCTTTTAAAAGATAACTTTCATCTATAAGAATTCCAAGTTCGGCATTCATGGCAAGATAGTTAGTCATAAATTCCATTCGCTGATTAAATCTCAATGTAACAAATTGGTTTATGATTCCAACGCCAATATATCCCAGTGTAAAAGTCGAGGCACTGATAAGAAGCACTGCAGCGGAAAGAACCCTTGCATGTATACCCATGTTTTTAAAAAACTGCACACTTACTCCCTCACCTTAATACCAATTTTATCAGTCATTTTTTCATTGACAGTTTTATGAAATACAGGGGGTTCCTTACGGCATTCCCCTTTTTTAAGATATAATTCAATTTTCCCTGCTGTCTGACCTCCTAATTTCCTATAATCAAATTCAAAAGAAAAAAAAGCCCCTGATCTTATAAAAAAAGGATTATAGCCAATAACTCCTTTTTTATGATACAGTCCTTGTTTTACAATGTACTGAATTATTTTTTCTGATATTATGGTTTTATCTGGAATCATCCATAGACAATCGATTCTGTTCCAATTGTTTTTTATAACCTTTGGAATTTCAATTTTAGAATCCACATATAACGGGACAATGGTCAGGCCGTTTTCTTTTGCAGCTATAGAAGCTTCTTTATAAAACCATTCATTAAAAGCAGCATCAAATATCAGCCCGATATTTTTTAATTCCGGAAAAGTACCTGAAATTTCCTGTACCTGGATTTCCACTGGAATTTGCAGGGAAATACCGCATGCTTTATCCATTTTTTTAATAATATTTCCAGGATTCAGGACTGCGGTATACATCTTTGGAAGCTCGTTTCCTCCATCCAACCCCCATATAAGCTTTGCGGCCTCCGGCCCGATTGCAACATACAGGGCATAGGGTTCATTGGTAAGCTGGGGAATAATTTTTTGGTTGTCTGTTTTGCTGGAAAGAAAAAAAGGACTGATTTTATTAAAATCTTTATTAATGCTATCATTGATTCCTTCTAAAACCTCCAGGTAAGGCCTTATCCTGGTGGAAACAACAACAGCAATGTTATTTGAATTACTGGGAAAGGATGTATCAGGGAATAAAAACAGGCACCCTGAAAAAAAAATAAAAAAAAGATATGTATACGTTACTTTATGCATCCAGGGTTCCACAATAATTAATTCTACAGCCTCTCCTGCCACTACACATATGCAAACTTCCACATGAAGTCAATATGCAAACTTCCACATGAAGTCAATATGAAAACTTCCACATGAAGTCAAGAGGATGCTCAGCCAGGATGTTTTATGTCCAAGGGTTTTAAAATCTTTTGAGTGTAACCAAAATTAAACAGTCAATTTTTCCTGTATATTCGGGAAGTTAGAATTATCAGGAAAAAAATTATTACTCTGATTTTGTG
>JAOZST010000262.1:0-3997 GCA_029939535.1 Desulfobacteraceae bacterium
CGCCTCCTTTCCAACCCGGATATCGACCGGGTCCTGATGGATTGACACCCTCCCCTTTGATCTTTAGAGCTTTCAGGCAGGACGCCCTGGGTTTTTGTCTGAATAAAGAAAACAGGCCAACAAAATTCATGAGAAATTTAGCTCTATCAATAATAGTATACATCTTTCCCGGTGTGATTAAAAACAATTTTTTCATCCGGTCCTTTATTCTCTCTATTATATGTTTCAATATATATTTCGATTATTTCAATTATTTCAATTTTTATGCCTGAAAAAATTTTTCTGATGTATTGGAGAAAAATTGTTTGACAAATTAATTCCTTTAAATATAGTATCTTAAAAATAGACTGAGCGCTCGATCAGTTTTTATATTTGCGAGCACCTGGTTGAAACAATACATGTATAAATAATAGTTAACCAATAAATACGAAGGAGGCGCAGGGTGGATTTTGACCTTACCAAAGAGCAGGAAATGATCCGTAAGGAAGTCAGAAAGTTTGCCCAGAAAGAGGTTGCCCCCATTGCTGGAGAGCTTGATGAAAAAGAAGAATTTTCAGTGGAGCTGACCCGCAAAATGGGAGAAATCGGTCTTTTCGGCATGTTTGTGTCAGAAGAGTATGAAGGCCAGGCAATGGATTATATATCCTATATCATAGCCGTTGAAGAAATCGCAAGGATTGACGGGTCCCAGGCTGCAACCATTGCAGCGGGCAACTCCCTTGGTATCGGCCCGATCTATTATTTTGGTACAGAGGAGCAAAAACAGAAATACCTGCCAAAACTTTGCGCAGGAGAAGGTCTCTGGGGATTTGGACTTACCGAACCCACTGCAGGATCCGATGCCGGGGGAAGCAAAACCACGGCTGTCCTGGACGGTAATGAGTGGGTGATAAATGGTTCCAAAATATTTATCACCAATGCAGCCTGTGATTTAACCATGGGAGTAACAGTCCAGGCCATTACCGGTACCCGGGACAATGGCAAACCTGAATACTCCTGTATCCTGGTTGAAGCAGGCACTCCCGGATTCAAGGCCATTGCCATGCACAAAAAATTAATGTGGAGGTCCTCCAATACAGCAGAGTTATATTTTGACGATGTAAGGGTCCCCAGGGAAAATATTCTGGGCAAAAAAGGGGATGGTTTCCACCAGATGCTGTCCACCCTGGACGGGGGACGTCTTTCCATCGGGTCCATGGGCCTTGGCGGAGCCCAGGGCGCCTATGATCTGGCCCTGAAATATGCCAAGGAAAGAGAGCAGTTTGGCCAGCCCATTTCCAAATTCCAGGCCATTGCATTTAAGCTGGCTGATTCTGCCATGGAAATAGAATGTGCCAGGAACCTTCTTTATAAAGCCTGCTGGCTCAAGAGCAACCACAGGCCCTTTGAAAAAGAAGCTGCCATGGGAAAACTCTACTGCTCCGAGGTAATGAGCAGGGTTGTGGACCATGCAGTACAGATCCACGGGGGATACGGTCTGATGAAGGAATACAATGTGGAACGATTCTACAGAGACCAGAAACTCCTTGAAATAGGGGAAGGTACATCTGAAGTCCAGAGACTGGTTATTTCCAGATATATTGGCTGTTAAGCTTTTTTATGGAGACAATGATGAGTAATGAAGATCTTCTGCTGGTTGAAGAAAAAAACCAGGCAATTATCCTGACCATGAACAGGCCCAAGGTAATGAACTGCCTGAATTTCGACCTTTTGTATGCACTCAGGGACCAGATCGAGGTTCTCCAATACAGGACAGACATCAGGTGCGTCATCATCACAGGTGCCGGAGAAAAATCATTCTGCGCAGGTGCAGATTTAAAGGAAAGGGCCAGTCTGACCCAGGAAGAGGTAAAAAAATTCATCCTGACAATCCGCAACCTTTTAACCTCCATCCAGAACCTTCCCATACCGGTTATTTCTGCTGTAAACGGAATCGCCCTGGGAGGGGGAACCGAAGTAGCTCTGGCATCGGATATCCGGATTGCCTCAGACACGGCCTCCATGGGACTGACCGAAGCCAGGCTTGCAATCATCCCCGGAGGCGGCGGAACCCAGCGACTGCCCAGGATAATTGGAGTAGCAAAGGCCAAGGAGCTGATTTTTACAGGCCGCAGAGTAAATGCAGAGGAAGCTCTGAACATTGGCCTTGTCAACCAGGTCACAACACCTGAAAACCTGTTGGATGCCTCCATGGAAATGGCAGCCATGATTGCCCAGACCGGACCCATTGCAGTGGAAATGGCCAAATACGCCATTGACAAGGGCATTGAAACCGATCTTGCCACGGGCCTTGCCATTGAATCCAATGCCTATAGAGTGACCATTCCAACGGAAGACCGCATCGAAGGTCTGACAGCATTTAGAGAAAAAAGAAAACCTTTATATAAAGGGAGATAAAATAATCCATGACTGAAGCCAAAACATTCTGGGAAAACCAGGAAAAAGAACTTACGGACCGGCAGCAGGAGGCCATCTGGCCCGGAGGCCAAAAAGCCGTAGACAACCTGGCCAAACGGAACAAACGTCCGGTCAGGGAATTGATCACAGATCTTATTGACCCTGACACCCAATTTTATGAACTTTCCATGCTGGCTGGATTTGGCATGGGATATCCAGGGGTGGAAGACGTACCCTGTGCCGGAATTGTCACAGGAATCGGTAAAATCCATGGTAATTGGACCATGATCATGGCCAATGACAGCCGGGTGAAAGCCGGGACCTATTTCCCCATCACCCTTAAAAAGCATATGCGGGCCCAGGCCATTGCTGAAAAATGTGGTCTTAACTGCGTTTATATTGCCGACTCAGGCGGGGTTTTCCTGCCCATGCAGGCAGATGTATTCCCCGATGACCAGCATTTTGGTTCCATATTCTACAACATGGCAAGAATGTCCTCAAAAGGGCTTCGCCAGGTTACCCTGAGCACCGGCGGCAATACAGCCGGTGGTGCATATATTGTTTTCATGGCCTGTGAATCCATTATGATAGATAAGCAGTCCTTTTCTTTTCTTGGGGGACCACCCCTGGTAAAGATGGCCACAGGTGAAGAAATTTCAGCAGAAGATCTTGGAGGCGCCAAGGTCCACACCCAGGTGTCAGGAGGTGCAGACCATCTTTGCACAGACCAGACCCAGGCCATTGGCAGGGTAAGGGAACTGCTTTCATTGACCCGGCCCCAGGATCTCAACCTGCACCGGTATCCGGAACAGGAACCAGAGGTTTCCGAGGAATCCTTCTATGAAGTATTGCCCACTTCCCCCCACAAGGGAATAAATGGGCTCAAAGTAATCCAGTCCATTGCCGACGGGTCAGAGTTTATTGAGGCCAAGAAAAACTTTGCCCCGGGCAGGGGCACCAATATCCTCACCGGCAAAATCAGAATCAAGGGGCTTCCCGTGGGAGTGATCTGCTCCAACGGGGCAGGCATCATCTTCCATGAAGCTGCCAAAAAGGTTGCTGAATGGGTGGTGAGATGTTCCTATGAAAAAATACCTCTGCTCTTTATCCAGAGCTCCCCTGGATATATGGTGGGATCGGAATCTGAGCACGCCGGCATAGGCAAATTCGGAGCTGATATGGTAAGGGCTGTTTCCTGTGCCCAGGTACCAAAGGTTCAACTGGTAATAGGACCTGACAACGGGGCTGCCAACTACGGCATGTGCGGCCGGGCCTATAAACCCCATTTCCTTTTTTCCACCATGAGGGCAAGAACCTCGGTCATGAGCGGGAAAAGTGCCGGCGGTGTCCTTCTTCACATTGAACAGACCAAACGCAATGCCCAGAACAACCCCATGACCCCTGAAGAAATTGCCGCATTCCAGCAGAAAATGATTGATAAATATGATGGGGAAGCCCATCCCTTTTTCTGTGCATCAAGACTTTTCAACGACAGGGTCCTTAAATTCAGCGAAATCAGGGACTGGCTTTCCATGGCCTTTGAGGTCAGCCTGATCAAACCTATTAAAGACCCCACCTTTGGTAATTTTAGATTTTAATT
>JAOZST010000263.1:0-3994 GCA_029939535.1 Desulfobacteraceae bacterium
CCCGCTACCATACAAAGAGAGTCAAAAAGCTGTGACTGTTTGACAGGTTTTATCAGGTAGGCAGCAAAACCAATCTCTTTTAATAGTTTGGCATCACCGCGCTGACCCATGGACGACATCAGGACCAGAATGGTATTTTTAAGATCTGGATTTTGTTTAATCTTTTTTCCAAGCTCTGCTCCATCCATATGGGGCATCTGCATATCTAAAATTGCAATCTCAAATGGATCTTTTTTATCAAAAGCACTCTTGAGCTTCTCTAAGGCCTCTTCTCCTCCTGGTACTTCTTCATACCGGCATTCCCATAATGTTAACTGCTTTTTCAAAATATATCGATTGGTTTTATTATCATCAACTATCAGAAAGCGTTTTCCCCTGATATCCTCGGGAAGGACCCTTTTTTGTTCCCGGCCTTGGGGCTGTTTTTTAAATACAGCTGTAAACCAGAATGTTGAGCCTTTGCCCTCTTCACTCTCCACGCCAATTCTGCCACCCATTTTTTCAGCCAGCTGTTTTGATATTGTAAGACCCAGACCTGTTCCTCCATACTTGCGGGTTGTGGAACTGTCCACCTGGGAAAATGATTCAAATAGCCTGTCCATCTTGTCCTTTGGAATCCCGATACCTGTGTCAGTGACACTGATGCGGAGTGTCACATGACCTGCATCGTCATTTTCCAGTGCCGTACGGATAGAGATCTCTCCTTTTTCAGTGAATTTGATGGAATTACCTGCAAGGTTGATCAGAATCTGACGCAACCTGCCGGGATCTCCGCATAAAAGTGACGGGATTTCATGATCCAATACATTGATAAGCTCCAAATCCTTTTCCTGTGCCTTGATGGCAATGAGCTCACTTACTTCATCCAGAGTTACTCTTAAATCAAAATCAATATTTTCAAGTTCAAGCTTGCCAGCCTCAATTTTAGAATAATCAAGAATATCATTGATGATATCCAGTAATGAATCTGCACTGGTTTGAATGATTTTTGTAAACTCCTGCTGTTCAGGGCTTAAGTTGGTTTCCAATAAAAGATTTGTCATGCCAATGACACCATTCATGGGAGTACGGATCTCATGACTCATGTTTGCCAGAAAATCACTTTTTGCTATATTTGCCACTTCAGCTTGCAGGGCCATTTGATTTGCCTGTTCAATTACTTCTTCAAGTTCCAGGTTCATCCGGTTTAATTCTTCTTTTGCTTGTTTTTCCCTGGTAATATCCTGAAAATTTACCACCATTCCATCTGATTTGCCACTGCTGTCCCGAATCAGTGCCGCACCAATCAGGACTGCAATTCTTTTACCACTTTTGGTTTTTCGCCAAGCCTCAAATCCTGATACAGCCTCTCCCTGGAAAACCTTTTCAATACTTTTTTGTTTTTTCTCGATCTCTTCTTTTGGTACAAAATCAATGCTCTGGCCTATCAAATCGTTTAAAGTCCATTCAAACACACGGGTAAAAGCTGGGTTCAGATATCTCACCTTTCCTTGATCATCATATACCACCAGCGGGTCTGCAATGGTTTCCATGATTGTTTGCAGCCTCTCCTGGCTTTCAATGAGTTTCTTTTCAACGTTTTTTATGGGAGTGATATCCATGAATGCTTCAATAATTACATCCTCCCCGTTAATTTCTGTGGGCAGTGCTGTTTTGTAAACTGGTATTAGTTGACCATCTTTGCGTATAATTTTTTTCTCTGCCTGATCAATTGTCTGTTCCAGGTCTATTATGGGACACTGATCAATATCAGCAGGACAAATATTTTTATGACAGATTTGTCCAACAATCTCTTTTTTAGAGTCAAGACCGATCATGGCTCTTGCGGCCTTATTGATTTGTCGAACCACTTTGTCCTTTCCGACAATCATCATGCCAATGGGAATATTTTCAAGGATTGTCTCTGTGATTTTCAGGGACTGCTTCAACTTATCTTCAATTTCCAGTTCTTTGGTTATATTTTTATCAACTCCCCTATATCCTGTTAACACTCCTGCATCATTAAAAATAGGCACTCCACTGGTCAACAGACAAACTCGACTGCCGTCTTTTCTCAATTTCCAGTTTTTAAGTTCAATAATGGGCTGTTCTTTTTTTATAATATCCATGAAAAGAGGTTGAATTTTTAAAATTTCTTCCTCCGGCATTAAATCAAAAGGGGTTTTTCCCAGCAGTTCATCTTTCTCATATCCCAGCACTTTTTTGAAATTGCCTGCTAAAAAAGTATATCTTCCTTTTATATCCACTTCCCATATCCAGTCAGCCATGCTAAGTGAAATATCCCGGAAGCGCTTTTCATTTATGGCCAGAATTTCTTTAGCCTGCTGTAGTGCTTCCTTGGATTTTTGTTGATCCGTGATATCGTTACCTGAACTTAAAGTTCCTGTAATATCACCATTTGAATTTTTTAAAAGAGCATTATGCCAGGCAATAATACGCTGGGTACCATCTTTTCTCATAACAGGATTTTCATAGTATTCAACCGGTTCGATTTTACCTGACATCAATTCTTGATAAACTGCAATGACTTCATCATGAATCTGTTCAGGCAGACAGGTCTTAAACCAGTTGTTACCCATTAGTTCTTCTCTCTGGTAACCAAGAGTCTCCAAACCGTATTCATTTATAAATGTAATGTTTCCCTTAGTATCAAGGGAGACAAACAAAACTCTTGCCATGGAAAGATATTGTTGTTCCAGGGCTTCATAATTTAATTTTTTCTCCATACAAAACTCCTTATTTGCATACTCTCAATAAGCTACGGTTTGTCTTTATTCAGCCATTTTTCAATAATGTCGGAAAGTTTTTGTGGCTTAACCGGTTTTGAAAGATAATCATCCATACCACATTCCAGACATTTGTCACGGTCCTTTTTCATGGCATTGGCTGTCATGGCAATAATAGTAACATTATGATCCTGTACTTTTGAGTCAGGGTTTCTAATCTCTCTTGTTGCATCATATCCATCCATTTCCGGCATCTGGCAATCCATGAGTACAATATCGTAAGCAATCGTTTCCAGAGCTTTGATTGCTTCCTTCCCGTTGACAGCTATTTCGGCACTATATCCAAGTTTTTTCAAGATATTTAATGCCACCTTCTGGTTGATACGATTGTCCTCGGCAAGAAGAATACGGGTGTTATGTTTTTGATCTTCCACAAGAGAGTGCCGGGTGACAATTGCGGCAGGCTTTTTCTCTCTTGACTCTTTGTGAATACCGGCAATCGTAGTAAGGCAGTCAAAAAGCTGTGACTGTTTGACAGGTTTTATCAAATATGCTGCAAAACCAATATCTTTTAATAGTTTTGCATCACCACGCTGACCCATGGAAGACATCAGAACCAATATGGTATTTTTCAAATCACTGTTTTGTTTGATCTTTTTTCCAAGCTGTGCTCCATCAATTTGAGGCATCTGCATATCTAAAATTGCAATCTCAAATGGATCTTTGGCATCAAAGGCAGTTTTGAGTTTCTCCAGGGCATCTTCTCCTCCTGATGCCTCTTCATACCTGTATTCCCATAAGGTTGACTGCTTTTGTAAAACATATCGATTGGTTTTATTATCATCAACAATCAAAAAGCGTTTGCCTTTTATGTCCTCGGGAAGAACCCTCTTTTGTTCCCGGCCTTCGGGTTGTTTTTCAAATACAGCTGTAAACCAGAATGTAGAACCTTTGCCTTCGACACTTTCCACAGTGATGCTGCCGCCCATTTTTTTGACCAGCTGTTTTGATATTGTCAATCAATTGCAATCAAAGTAATTAATAAGCTGAATACAAGGACAGTTGGAATGACTACAGCTGACAACATTTTTATGTGTATGGTACTGTTTTTAATTTTTTCCATATGCATTACTATCTCACAAGAGATTACCTTTTAAGTAAATTAAAATGAAAAATTAAAGGATTTATCAACACCTGCCTTTTTTAACAGTGCTAGTGTTCATCAGGCAAGTATAATCTGCCAGGGTTCAGTTAAAGTATCCAAATCC
>JAOZST010000264.1:0-3984 GCA_029939535.1 Desulfobacteraceae bacterium
ATAAAAGGCATTGCTCTTTTCCGACATAAATCAAATAATCTTGAATATGATGTCAAAGGAACAATTTTACGTTCTACCAGAGCCCGATAGTCTTCTTGGTGAATACCACGGGCATGATTATAGGTATGAACCAGTCCAGTGTCTTTTAAGCATACATCAGGATTGTGAAGGATTTCTGTCTTAAATATATCAGCACCTCCTTTAATAACCAAATCTAGTAATTGTTCTGCCTTGTGCATATCCTGATTAAAAAATGTTCCAACCTCTGCTACAAAAAGCGGGGGATAAGCTCTCCCTGCAATAAGATTTCCTATTTTAACAGATGCATCTGATTTCATTTTATATTCTCATAAATTGATTAAAAATTGACAAACCTATTTTCCCGCTTTTTTCCGGATGGAACTGACATCCCATTATATTATTTTTCTGAACAGCAGCAGTAATTTCAAGACCATTATAATCACATACTGCAAGCAAATTATCTCTATTATCAGGGACGGCATAAAAAGAGTGAACAAAATAAACCATAGATCCTGGTTGTGTTGAAGCCAGCAATCCATTATTCCAAGCTTGCAATGGTTCCTTAGCAGGATTTATCCCACTCCATCCAATGTGAGGAATTTTATGGGAAAATTCATCAATACCATACCCTGGAATCTGAACCACTTTTCCCGGAATCAAATTCAATCCATCCCAGAAACCAAATTCTTCACTGGTTGAAAACAGCATCTGCATTCCAAGACAGATTCCAAGAAGGGGACGTCCTCTATCTTTAAATATCAGAATATC
The DNA here is from genome assembly GCA_029939535.1 of Desulfobacteraceae bacterium. GTDB lineage: Bacteria > Desulfobacterota > Desulfobacteria > Desulfobacterales > Desulfobacteraceae > NBML01. The sequence continues at coordinate 790 of JAOZST010000264.1, forward strand.
CTCATATAAATGTTGTTTTTTGATATTTTCAATACCATCCCTGAATGCCCCGACACCAGGCAATATTAAGCGGTCAGCCTCCCTTATTTCCCTGCTGTCACTACTTAGGCAAACACTTGCGCCACAATGCTCAAGGGCATTACATATACTAAAAATATTTCCCATCCCATAATCGATAACTATTATCTTAGCTGTCATATCTAACCTTGATACCTCCCTGGACAGCATGCTCTTTTATAGTATCCAGATCATCTCTTTTAAAATGAAGGATATCTGCCATGGCTACGGCATCTGCCTTACCGTTTACAACAACAGATTTTAAATCATCAGGTTTTCCCATCCCTCCGCTGATAATAACCGGAACCGGCACATTTTCGGAAACAATGCGGCACAACTCAATATCAAAACCTTTACGGGTTCCATCACGATCAATGGAAGTCAATAGGATCTCCCCAGCACCAAGTCTGACTGCTTTTTGAGCCCATGCAGCCACATTCAAACCTGTGTGCTCCCTTCCATGGTCCACCATAGCTTCCCATCCATCGCCTCTGTTTTTCTTTGCTTCAATGGAGAGAACAATACACTGCGCCCCATATTTTTCTGCCATATTTTTGATAAGTTCCGGGTTTTTCACTGCTGCCGTGTTAACTGCAATTTTATCTGCTCCAGCCGATAAAAGAGACTGAACATCTTCAACACTGCGAACGCCACCACCAACTGTCAGAGGGATAAACACTTTTCTGGCGGTTTTTGAAATCATCTTCTGGAGACTGTTCCGTCCATAAAGAGTTGCAACAGCATCCATATAAATAATTTCATCAATTCCCTGGTCATAATATTTTTCTGACAATTGTCCGGGATCGCCAACAACTCTATTTCCCTCAAGGTGGATGCCTTTAATAACATTTGCTCCCTTAATATCAAGCCTTGCAATTAAACGTAAACAAGCCATATCAATATTTATTCCCGTTCCATGCAGTGGCAGATTCTTCCTGATCTGACTTTCCTGCCCATTTTTCATCCCATACCCTGTGTCGCAATTTCCATTTTCCGTTCTGATAATGCCACAAATGAGGAGATCTAAACTGGTCAGAAAGATGAAAAAAATAATCTTTATCCATTACCGGGTGTTCAAACATTTTTGATACATTTGGAAAATTTACTTCATCCATGGACAAATATTCAAATAATTGCTCAATAAACCGTTCTGGAAATTCACCATCATATTTTCTGCAAAGGGCAATACCCTCCTCCCTTGTAATATCCCCGGAGCGAATCTCCTGGGAGGCATCGTATGTGGTCCTGCCGATTCCGAATTTTAAAAAAGTTGTATAATAGTGAAGATCATCCACTTTATCATCAATACTGTTATATTTACTATAAGTACCTGGTGTTCTTTCCGGTGATGCTTCAAAGCCTCCGTTTTCAACAGCATAATAATAACATTGCTGGGGATGCCATTTTAAATAATATCCCATATAATGGACTTCAACCTGTTTTTTTTCCAAAAGTTCCGGATCAACCGGCATATACAGAGCAAGATCGTTTGGAGTAACACTGTATTTTTCTTCCAGTTCCGCCAAAGGGACACCAGATATGTGAATATCTTTTTTATTAACATTGGCATAGTATTCTCTGCTTTGCAGAGCAGTCTCGGCACTTTCAATGGGATTGCCGTATTCTGCTTCATTCTCTCCATAAAAAATCAGGGAGATATCATGCTGAAGAGCCGTCCGTGGGGAAATTGATTTCTGCCCGAGCATGAATGGCTGAAAAGGGTGAAATAAATTTTCAACAGCCAGCCTTGTTAAAAGGCGGTGAACCCTTCCATTGGGAGTGCATAAAAAGTTATCAAAACCCGAGTGCAGCCATTTCTGGAAATTATTCCACCCCCAGTCCGTATAAATATGGGGAGCCCACGTCACAGTCAAAGGATTCATATTATATTTATATTTTAATATATGTGCAGCATAAAAACTGTCTTTCCCGCCGGACCCCGGAACAAGGCAATCATAGGAACCGTCTGTCCTGCGATGTCTGTTACAAAGTTCGGTTAATTGAGCTTCACGATCTTCCCAGCCAATACTCTGTTTTTTTTGAGCATATCTGCAGGCGTCACAAACACCTTGATCATCAAAAAATATTGTCTGCTTTTTTGAAGTTTTTTTATGGGAAAATTCTATTGCAGAATTTGGTCGCTGGTTTGAAATGACGCATGAATTACAAAATTTAACATCCTGAGGCAGCCCATATTTGGTTCTAAAAGGCGGATCTGTTTTTTCGTAATCAGACAAATCATATTCATTGTTCATTTTTTTGTTCATTTAAGCCTCCAGCACATTACAAATTATTAATCAGTGCTTCAAATATTTTAAAATCAGTTAAAGTATCAATATCCACAGCATATTTTGTTTCAATCAAATACCCGGCAGTCTTTTCTGTATAAAAAGATTGCTTTGCCCTTAACCATTTAATATCTGCAACATAAACAGCCCCGGTCGGGATATATGCCTTTGGCAGATCCTGGCGCCGTTTATTCAAATAATTTTGCCCCAGAAAAGGTGTTAAGATATCAGTATCATCTTTTTTAAACATCCAATAGGGACTTTTTGACGTCTCACAGACAGAGACCAGGGTTTTGGCACCTGATTCAATGCATTGCCGGATACATCCGTCAATATGTTCACTTTTAGTCAGCGGAGATGTAGGCTGCAGAAGGACCACATAGTCATAATCGGAAACCATATCCAGGGCATGGAGTACAACGTCAATGGTCAAACTCTCATCCTGAGCCAGTTCTGCAGGCCGGACAAAAGGCACCTCACATCCCCACTTCTTTGCAACTTTTATTATATCGGTATCATCAGATGAGAGGATTAAACGGTCAATAAAAGCGGCACCTTTAGCAGCTTCAATCATCCATGCAATTAATGGTTTGCCGCCGGCCATTTTGATATTTTTATGGGGAACCCCTTTGGATCCTCCCCTAGCCGTGATTACAGCAAGTATTAAAGGTCTATTTTTCATACCAGTTCTTCACTATAAAATTTTTCAAAAACAGATATATTTCTTTTAATTATCTGTTGCTTTTGTTCTTTATTAAAAACATTCTGATTTTTTTTTGCTCTGTTATAATTTATTTTATTACCTGTATATACACCTTTGACACCATCCTTAAATTCAGATTGAACATTT
>JAOZST010000086.1:0-14679 GCA_029939535.1 Desulfobacteraceae bacterium
CTTGAAATGATTCGTGAAGTCAGAGACGGCTGGCAGTTTTTCAGAGACAGAAGACCTGAAATGTATGAAGATATCAGCAGACATCTTCCATAAATAAAGGAGGTATCCTCTGTAAAAAACTGTTGGCTGAAAACACATATAAACCCCATAATGTAAAGAAGGAGATTGTATGAGCGGACAAGAAGCAAATGGAACCAAGAAAGGATGGATTTTATACCCCATCGGCAGTAAACCTAAATGGCCTCTGGCAATACTGCTTGGGCTTCAGCAATACTTAACCATGTTCGGTGCAACTGTATTAATTCCTTTCATTATTGGTGGAGCCATCGGCATGCCGCCGGACAAACTTGCTTTGTTAATCTCAACCATGTTTTTTGCGTCTGGAATATGTACCCTTATTCAGCAATCACCTCTTGGAAACCGGCTTCCTGTAATCCAGGGCGGCACATTTTCATTTTTAGGACCAGCCTTTGCCATCATCGGCATGGTTGCCGGAAAAAAACTGACAGGCGTGGATGTCTGGCAGATACAGATGCAGGAATTGGCAGCAGCAGTAATGATCGCCTCCCTTTTTGAAATCATTCTTGGATATACGGGAATTCTTGGCAAGATTAAAAATATCATCAGCCCCATTGTTATCGGTCCAACCATCGCCATGATCGGTCTTGCGCTATTTTCCATTGGAGCGCCCTGGATGGCTACCAACTGGCTGATATCCCTGATTACCCTGATTGCACTCATTATATACTCCCAGGTGTTTTCTTTAAAATCCAAGGCATTTATGATGTTTCCAGTTCTCCTGGCCATACTCACCGGCTGGCTGGCTGCCTTGCTGGGTACTGTAACTGGAATGATTTCTCCTGAGAATGCAGCCTATTTGAAGACGGATCTGATTGCCTCTGCCTCCTGGTTCAGTTTTGCCCCCATGATACCTTTTAAGTGGGGCTTCCCAGATTTCAGCAGTGCCACCCTGTGGGCCGGCGCCATTGGGATGCTGGCTGGTTACCTTGCCTCCATGGTGGAATCCATTGGTGATTATTATGCCTGTGCCAGAATTTCAGAAGCGCCCGTGCCTACAGAACGAATGATATCCAGGGGCCTGGGTGCGGAAGGACTTGGCTGTCTGGTTGCCGGGATTCTCCAGACTGGAAACGGAACCACCACCTATTCTGAAAATATCGGCTCCATCGGCCTTACAAGGGTTGCAAGCCGGCGCGTCATCATAGCAGGCGCAATTGCCATGCTGATTATTCCCATCTGCGGAAAATTCGGCGCCAGCCTTGCCACCCTGCCAAAGCCCGTGGTAGGCTCCATGTTTGTGGGCCTTTTCGGCATGATCGCATCTGTGGGCCTATCCAATCTTCAAATCGTAAATCTCAATAATTCCAGAAATCTTTTTATCATTGGTCTTGCTTTTTTTTGCGGGCTAAGTGTTCCCTATCATTTTAACCCAATGCTCTCGGCAGCTGCTGTACCCATTGCCTGGGGAGCAGCTGGATCATTTGTCAACACCCTGGGTAATATTTTCCAGGCCCTGCTGACCACTGGAATGGCGGTGACCGCAATCATAGCAATCATTCTGGATAATTTTTTACCCGGTGCCACAAGGGCGGAAAGAGGCCTGGAAGCCTGGGAAAAAGATGCAACAGAAGAGGCATGGATTGAAGCTGAAGAACAATGGGCAAACATGAAAGAAGGCGAAACCCGGCCTGTATAAACTGCCCCGATCATTATCATTAATCCATAAACCAGATGAAAGTTATGGGAGAAAACTCCCATAACTTTCATCTTTATTTTAGGACCGCAAAATTTATAATTTGAAAAAACTGCTTGCCTTTTGCTTCATCTGCGGCCTTAGACAGTTTGCATCTATGGCATTCAAGGTTTGATTTGCATGGAATTTCTACAACAATACTACATTGTCATCATCGGCTGCCTTTTTTTATGTGTTTTTGGCGCCATGACCTGGCTTACCCATAAAGAAAAAAAATGGGTAAAAAACAATTATAAAAAACAAGATATTATTGCACTGGGATTTGGTGTCATCTGTTATGGACTGTCTTCAGATCATGGAGAGCCCAAACACTATAAAGGATTTTTATTGATACACAGACACGGACTTTTGTTTAAAGGCCGATTTTCAAATATAAAATTTGATGTGCCGGGAAAGTCCATTCAAAAAGTCTTTCATGGAGATTCCCATAAAGGTACCAAGCTTTATCGTTCTGCTGTAATGGTGGATTTTTTATCCCCAATGAAGATCCAAGAGACTAAAACCCAGGATGCTAAGATAATGGATACAATTGCTTTTAAATTGTCCTATCCTCCCCAATGGATTAAAATTATCGGAAAAGCATTTATTAAAAAATAGAGGCAGACAAATGGAAAAAAACAAATTAAGAGTAAATGGAAAAAGACTTCAAAATACCCTGGAAGAAATGGCAAAAATTGGTGCAACACCCAATGGTGGTGTCCAGCGTCTGGCCCTGTCAGATGAAGACAGGCAGGCCAGGGACCTGTTTATCTCATGGCTGAAGGATCTTGATCTTGAGATCCGCATAGATGAAATGGGTAATGTTTTTGGAACCCGTAAAGGTGAAAACAATGATCTTGCTCCTGTAATGAGCGGCTCCCACATTGATTCCCAGCCCAAAGGCGGAAAATTTGATGGTATTCTAGGCGTTATGGGGCCCCTTGAAGTGATGCGTGTTCTCCATGAAAACAATATAAAAACCCGGAGACCCGTCACCATTGTTGCCTGGACCAATGAAGAGGGAACAAGATTTGCACCGGCAATGATGTGTTCCGGTGTATGGGCAGGGGCTCTTGAAAAAAAATGGGTCTATGACAGAACCGATATCAATGGCCTGCGTTTTGAAGATGAACTGATCCGCATCGGGTATAAGGGCGAGAAACCAGCTGAAAAATCCGATGTCCATGCCTATTATGAATACCATATTGAGCAGGGCCCCATCCTTGAAAAACAGGGCATTACCATTGGCGCTCCCAAGGGTATTGTCTGTCTTCACTGGTATGATATTTTTCTTGAGGGGGAAGCCAACCAAGTGGGACCCACCCCCATGGAGGGCCGTCACGATGCCCTGTGCGCAGCAGCGGAGATGATCCTGAAAGTTAATGAACTTCCCGGCCGCATGAATGGGAACCTGGTGGCAACCGTGGGAGAGATTCAAAATGAACCCAATTCCAGGAATATAATCCCGGACAAGGTTCATTTTACTGTGGATATACGTTCCTGGGATGATGACCTGGCCCTGGAGGCATGGGATCTTGTTAAAAAAGATTTCCAGGAAATAGCCCTCCAGAGAGGCTGCCCCATTCGCATAGAAGAGACCTGGAGGGTGGAGCATTCTCCCTTTGATAAAAAACTTGTGAACAACATTTTAGAAACAGCAGATAACCTGGGATATTCCTCTCTTCACATGGTCTCTGGTGCCGGGCACGATGCCAGTTATATGAATCAGATTGCACCCACTGCCATGATATTTGTTCCCAGTATCGGAGGTCGCAGCCATGTGGAGATTGAAAATACAACCTGGGAAGATTGTGAAGCAGGAGCCAATGTATTGCTGCACAGCATGTTGAACTCTGCCTTGGAATAGTGATAGATTTGGAATAGAAATAAATTTGGAATAGATAGACTTGGAATTGTAATCTGCGTACCTGGTGCGCTCCAACTCTTTCTTTCAAATTTTACGGCAAAAGGCTGGCAAGATAAAAGACAATGGGAATAATAAAAATGCTGAGGATGCTGGAAGTCAATATAAGGCTTCCGGCAAACCCTGCATTAATGCCATATCGCAGGGGCAGTACAACGGAAAAAACAGCCGAAGGCAGGGATGAGGCCACCAGGATCACTGTTCTTTCCATGCCCTTGATGTTCAGGAGTTCCGTTGCCAGCCATCCAGCCAGAAACCCGAAAACAAAACGAAATATCAGACCGGACAGCAGGTGAATATCGGCGATGATCTTTCTCTTTCTCAGGGAACAGCCCAGGGCAAAGGTTGCCAGAGCAGGAGCTCCAGCTCCGCAATACCCAAGGGCTTCTATGATATTCACTGGAACTGGAATTTCCAGGTGTTTGAACAGAAAACCCGTAAAAATCGCCCAGAGCAGGGGAGACTTTACCATTTCCCTGATTCCCACCAGGGTAAAACCTCCTGTGACAATGACAATTCCAATGGTGAGTATATAAAAGGTCTGGAGCTGGTCATAGATGACAATATAATTCATTGCTGCGAATCCACCCCAGAGCTTCATCAGGGGAATTCCCAGGAACCCGGAATTCATAAAGAGGATAGGGGGTGAAAAAGCTTTGAAATCCAAATTGAACAATCCACAGTAGACCAGAGATAAAACAAACAAAGATACCAGTACAATACTGACAACCCCGAAAAGTTTCAGGGTCTGGCCCAGGTTGATGTCAGAGGTGTAGAGAGAATAAAATATCAAGACAGGCATGAAAAAATCCGTAACAATCCTGATCAGTGTATCCTCAGACAGGGAATAAAACCTGGATAAAAAATATCCGCCCAATGCCAGGAAAATAAGGGGAAGGAGTATTAAAAAAGAATCAATAATCATTGCTAACCTTCCATCCTTTTTCCCTGGTTGCCGTCGGGTTCTGGGATTTCAGGGGAGGGGAACCGGGCTTTTCTCTCAACGACATTTAGATTCAAATGGCTGCGCATATATTTTTCAGAAGCATCTTCAAAGGGTTGAAAATCCCAGGGTGTAACCCTGCCTTTTCTCATGGATCTGTCAACCAGTCTTCTGCGCTGCTGATTCGCCACCACCTGCTCCCGGAGAGCTTTTGTATCCCATTTTTCCATTACCAGGTCATGGAAAGTCCTGCGCACTGCCTCATACTCTGACTCTCCTGCAAGGTTTTTCCTTTCATTGGGATCATTTTCCAGATCATAGAGCTGTTCCGGATCAGCATCACAATAAATATATTTATATCTGCCCTGCCTGAGCATAATTATGGGGGAAATTGCCCCTTCACAGAGTATTTCACCACAAACCATTGCTTTTTTATCTTCATTTTCACCGTTCAAAAGGGGCACCAGGCTTTTCCCGTCAATGGGGTCGGCATACTCCACGGGTCTGGCATGGGAACTTATTTCTACAAGGGTGGGAAGAAGATCCACAAGGGAAACATGCTGTTTTACTCTTCTATTCGAAAATCTGCCGGGTGCAGAAATAATCATGGGAACCCGGGAAGCCCATTCAAAATAGGACATTTTATACCATAATCCGCGCTCTCCAAGCATATCTCCATGGTCTGAAGTGATCACTATTATTGTATCATCTGCAAGACCATTTTTCTCCAGGGCATCCATAAGATTTCCCACTTTATCATCAACATAAGAAATTTCACTGTAATATGCATGGCGGGAATTTCGTACCCGCTCCCGGGTTTGTTCATATTCTCCCATTGCGCTGACATGGTAGAGCCTCTTGGAATGGGGATCCAGTTCTTCATAGGGAATTTGATCAACTTGGGGCATATCAATTTCATCAGGATCATACCTGTCCCAGTATTCCTTTGTAGCGGCAAAGGGGTCATGGGGGTGGGTAAAGGAAGCCAGCAGAAAAAAGGGGCGTTCATCATCACTGCGGGCAATTTCATTGATTTTACGAACAGAGTTATAGGCAACCTCTTCATCAAAATCGATCTGGTTGCTTGTAACGCATTGGCCGGATTGAACAACACTCAGCATATTGTGATACCAGGTGGGGCGTCTTTCAAAATTGTCCCAGTCAGGGGTCCAGCCGAAATCTCCGGGATATATATCAGTTGTCAGCCTGTCCTCAAAGCCATGACGCTGATCCGCTCCCACAAAATGCATTTTACCGGAAAGACAGGTGTAGTACCCATTGTCCCGCAGATAATGGGCCATTGTCGGAACATCTTCAGGGAAAAGGCTTGAATTGTCATAGGTACCAATGCGGGAAACCAGCTGGCCTGACATCATGGAAGAACGGGACGGAGCGCATAAAGGGCTGTTGCAATAAGCATTTTCAAAAACAACCCCTTCATCAGCAATCTTTGAAATATTGGGTGCCTTTACAACGGGATGCCCGTAACAGGGCAGGGCAGGTGCTGCCATTTGATCGAACATAATAAAAAGAATGTTCGGCTGTTTTTGACTCATGGCTTATCTCCTTATATTTACTACTCTCTCAAATGGATAAAACATAATATAAAGGTCAGGCATTTAATATTTATCCTGACAAATATTTATTTACCACAGCATTTTTTATACTTAATACCACTTCCGCAGAAACAAGGGTCATTTCGCCCTAATTTCCGGGTTTTGTCAAGCAGTCTCAATTTTTTTTGGCTCAATTTTTTCAAGCGCTGCTCTTTGTGGATTTGTTCTTTTTGACGTTGTTGTTTAATTTTTTCAGATAGTTTTTCAAATCGATCATTTGTGTGATTAAAAAATTCTTCCCATCCAGGACAGAGCCAGCTCAGGTTCCCTGGTAAATTCCCCGAGTATGTTCTGTTTTTCAAACAGTCTCCACCGCATAACTCAAGGTAATCACAGCCAGTACATTTTTCATTCCAGCGTTTTTTTTGTGCTCCAAAATCCAGATATGCAGGAGAGTCAATCATCTCTTCCCAGGAATTTTCCATGATATTTCCCAGTTTCAAGGGTTTTTCTACAAAAAAATCACAAGGATAAATATCTCCGTTATATTCAACAACAAAATATTGACAACAATTATCTCCCATGACACAGACATCCTTTATCTTGTCAACCTTTTGGGAAAGAATGGAATCAAAATTCCGTATTGATATTGAAAGAGTATCCCTGGGATACCAGGAATCAAAAACACTGCAGAGGAAACTCCCCCATTCCGCCCCGGTCACTGCATAGGGCATCAGGTTTCCTTTCCCGTCAAATTCAACACATGGTATATACTGATGGTAGAAAAAATTCTTTTTTTTCAAGTATTCATACACTTCTGGACCATGGTCAATATTTGCCTGGCTTACCAGGGTAAGGATATTAAACTGAACCTGATATTTTTTTAAAATTTCAATTCCTTTGATCACATCTTTGTGTGTGGGTTTTCCCCTGTCCGTTCTCCTGTATTGATTGTGGATTTTCCCAGGCCCGTCAAGGCTGCACCCCACAAGAAATTTATACCTGGCAAACAATGCTGCCATCTTATCAGTAATAAGGGTGGCATTGGTCTGAACAGAATTGAATATTCCTGCTCCGAAAGAACCGTATTTTTTCTGAAATTCAATGGCTTTGGAAAAGAAATCAACCCCCATGAGTGTGGGCTCTCCACCCTGCCAGCAGATCGAATATCCAGGCTGTTTTGTTTCCATATATGTTTTTATAACCCGCTCAAGTATGGGGTCAGACATCCTGTGTTTCTTTGTCCCGGGATAAAGACCGCTGCGGGATAGATAAAAACAATATTCACAGCCTATATTGCAGTCTGCAGAAGCCGGTTTTACAAGAAGAGAAAAGGGTTTCATGTGATTTTCCTCAGGTTTTACAGGGGTGTGTATATGAATGCCTCAATGCCAAAGCTGCTCTTTTAAAGGATTATCCATCCTTGACGATACCCTGCTACAAAATCCAATACACATTGTCAATGAATATTTTTTTACTTTTTATTTGACAGATGGGGTTTTTCATACCAGATTAATTCATGGCAACTCTTAGGACAAAGGAAAATATAATGATCTCTTTTGAATCTGTCAGCCTTGATATTGACAACTCCCAGATTTTTTCCGATCTAAACCTTTGTGTGGGAAAAAACGAAAAACTTTTAATCCAGGGCAGATCCGGTATAGGGAAAACAACTTTGTTCCGGCTGATCCTTGGGTTTGATCAACCCCGGTCCGGGCAGATAAAAGTGAATGGTCAGCCTCTTGATAAAGCGCATATAAACCAGATCCGGCAGCAAATCTTCTATCTGAGCCAGGATATTGACCTGAAGGATGAAGTAATAATCAGACTTGTTACAGAAATTCTGGAATTCAATTCCCCCAGAAAAGCACCCCTGGAAAAGATGAACCGTTTTTTGACACTCCTGGAACTGCCTTCAGGTATCCTTCAGAAAAAAACCAGGGATATTTCCGGCGGGGAACGCCAGCGCCTGGGTCTTTTAATTGGTTTTTTGCTGGACCGGCCAATCTGGCTTCTGGATGAGCCCACTTCCGCCCTGGATGATGCAATGAAAGAAAAAATATCTTCCCATATTCTGTCACTGGATAAAACCATAGTCATTATTTCCCATGACCCTGTCTGGAAAAATAATTCCATTATTAAAATCAAAAGGTGGTCATAAAATGGGTGCCCAGGATCTGAGCATATTTTCCCTTGGTATATTGTTTGTATTTCTTTTACCCATATTGTATATCAGCCGGCATTTAAAATTTGGAATCAATAAACCCATCATATTCAGCATGGGAAGAATGTGCCTGCAGCTGGGCTTTGTAGGGCTCTATCTTGAATTTTTATTCAAGCTGGATTCCCCCTGGCTCAATGGGGTTTATCTGATGATGATGATATCCATTGCCTGTTATTCCATATTAAAATCCAGCCGCTTGAAGATTGTGCTTTTCTTTAAGCCCCTTTTTCTTGCTTTACTCATTCCCTTTGCCATAATCCTGCTTTTTTTTAATGGTGTGGTGGTTCATATTGACAATTTGTTTGAAGCCAAATACCTTATTCCCATAGGCGGTATGCTGCTGGGGAATAGTCTTCGCAGCATCATCATCGGACTTACTAATTTTTATTCTGGTTTGCAGAAAAACGAAAAAGAATACCTGTATTCTCTCAGCCTTTTCAACAACCGGATACAGGCTCTGAAGCCCTGGTTCAGGGAAAGCATTGTAGCTGCCATTACTCCCACGCTGGCATCCATGGCCACCATCGGGCTCGTATCTCTGCCAGGAATGATGACCGGTCAGATCCTGGGGGGCTCCATTCCCATTGTAGCCATCAAATACCAGATTGCCATCATGGTTTGTATTTTTTATACAGAATACTTCAGTGTTATCTTATCCATTCTCTTTTCATTAAAAATGGGATTCAATGACCTGGATGTACTGAATACAAATATTTTTGCAAAAACTAACTTACATAATCAGGGAAAAAAATTTTAAACCAAGTTTTTGAGAAAAAGGAAAAAAAAGCACTGGGATCGAGAGATGATATTGAAATCCGCAGACATTTAATCCAGCCTGGGGCAAGATACAAAATAACAGAGAAAGCACAGCCCTGCAGCTTCTGTATTTTCTCTTGACTCTTTTTGCCGAAATGGATAGCTTTGTTTTTTTATTTCAGGTGCCTTGCATTTAGTTTCACGTGGAACTAAACAAAAACCCCTGGTTACAATCCAATTACGCTTCACGTGAAACTTTATTAGGGGCACCTGGTGATAACAAAAAAATTTAAGCTTTGGCAATCAGAAATTGAATTAAAACTTATTAAATAAATTTAGGAGTGCAAAACAATGAAAGGGTATGTCCAGGTTTATACTGGCAATGGCAAAGGAAAAACCACGGCAAGCTTAGGGCTTGCCATAAGGGCTGCCGGGGCTGATCTCAAAGTCTATATAGCACAATTTCTGAAGAAAGGTGATTATTCAGAAATCAAATCATTGTCCAGGTTTGATAATATAACCGTTGAACAATATGGCATGGGAAAATTTATCCGGAGCAATCCTTCTGAAGAAGATATGGCAGCCGGAGCCAGGGGGTATAAAAAAGTATGTGAAATCTTAAAGCAGAACAAACATGACCTTGTTATTGTTGAAGAGGGAAATGTTGCATTCATGTGCAACATTTTTTCCGAAGCTGATTTGCTGGCATTAATTGACATGAAACCTGAAAATGTTGAATTGGTTATTACAGGCAGGGGAGCACCCCAGTCCCTCCTGGACAGGGCAGACCTGGTAACAGAAATGAAAGAGATCAAGCATTACTATAAACAGGGTGTTACGGCCCGGGTTGGAATAGAAAAATGAAAAAAAATATTGCTGTCCTTGGCACGGGCTCAGATGTAGGTAAAAGTATTATTGCAGCAGGAGTCTGCCGAAGCCTTGCGGACAGAGGAATAAAGGTGGCTCCCTTTAAGTCCCAGAACATGTCCAATAATTCAGGAATTACCCCCGAAGGACTTGAAATGGGAAGAGCACAAATTGTACAGGCGGAAGCGGCAAGGATTCATCCCCAGGTGGATATGAACCCGATCCTGCTTAAGCCCACCGGAGAAAAGCAGTCCCAGGTTATATTAAACGGCCTTGTCCATGACAACCAGACGGCTATGGATTATCATCACAGCAAAGAATTTTATTATAAAGAAGCATGCTCCGCCTTTGACCGACTGTCTGAGAAGTATGACAGGATTGTGCTGGAAGGAGCTGGTTCCTGTGCAGAGGTTAATCTCATGCCCAGTGATATTGTCAATTTTGCCATGGCCGAGTATGCAGAGGCCAATGTAGTCCTGGTCGCTGATATTCACAGGGGAGGTGTGTTCGCCCAGCTGGTGGGAACCCTTGAATGCCTGCCCCCATCTAGCAGAAAAAGGATAAAAGGGTTTATAATCAACCGGTTCAGGGGAGATATTGCCCTGTTCAAGGATGGTGTTGAGTGGATAGAAAAAAAAACCAAAAAAAAAGTATTTGGAGTACTTCCCTGGTACTCCCATTTTAAAATTGATGCTGAAGACTCTGTTGAAATCGAAGAGTGCGGCAATATCCACACTCTGGACCAGAAAACACCGGCTGTTGCAGTGATACGCCTGCCCCATATTGCTAATTTTACAGATTTTCGTGCCCTTTCAGAAATTAAAGGCCTTCAAACCATATTTATTGATTCCCCTCAAAATTTATCCAGGTTTAAGGCAATTATTATTCCAGGCTCCAAAAACACCAGGGCAGATCTTGACTGGTTAAAAGCAAAATTTGAATCTCCTTTAAAAGAATTTCACAGGGGAAAAGGACATATCCTTGGTATTTGCGGTGGATATCAGATGTTGGGAACAATTGTAGAGGACCCCCTTGGACTTGAGGGCAAACCAGGCAATACAGAAGGTCTTGGCCTTCTGCCGGTAAAAACCTTGCTCAAGGCGCCAAAAACAACTACTGTAAGCGAATTTGAATGGGAAGGAAGAAAAGGCAAAGGATATGAAATACACATGGGGTTTACCGAACTTTTTTCAGGCACTCCATTCCTATGTGTCTCTTCCAGGAACACATTGGCATGTGATGAACCTGAAGGATGTTTATCCAACGACGAACTGGTGGCAGGCACCTATGTCCACGGTTTTTTCGATTATCCCTCCATTTCATTAAAATGGCTGACCATGATCGGCCTGCCCCACCTCGTGATTGAGGAAGAAAATCATACCTCAAAAAAAGAAAAAGACTATGATCTGTTAAAAATCCATTTTGAGAAATATATTGATCTTGAAACATTATATTAACACACAAGCAAGGGTTATTATTTACTTTATGGAATAAATTATTTATCCTTACACATAAAGAATTTTAATTAAATAATATAGGAAATTGCATTTAGGTTTTAGCTGACGGCCAGCTGCAAACGTCTAAAAAGCTCGCGCGATAGTGCGGCAATTTAATCTTCTGGAAAGAACCAACAGTGAACCATACAAATAATATTCCCAGCCTTGGAAAGCTTGCTTTGCAATACGGAACCATCACCAAAGACCAATACCAACACCTTTCTGCATTGCACGCCCTGAAACAAGAAGAAAATAATCCCATGGATTATGATCAGCTTCTTTTAAAGCAGAACTTTGCAACCCGGTATCAAATCGGACTTTTGGTTCTGATACAGGAATACCATATCATTAAAAAACATGGAGAAGAATTTGGAAAGATTGCCATAGCAAGGGGATTTGCGACAAAGATTGATGTCCAGAAAGCTTTGGAACTTCAAAAAAAGGAGTTTAAAAGAGCCAGGATCAAAAAACTCATCGGGGACATTCTGGTGGAATCCAGGGTTTTAACAAACAAACAGAAAAACAGGATATTAAAAGAACAAACTCTGATTGAACAAAGAGCAGACAAAATTTTTTCCTCTGATCAAAAAAAACGTGAAGCAGGGAATAACAAAAGCAAAAACCTGACTGATGATTCAGACCTGACTGACTATGAACGGGACTTTTTACGGATAAAAGTGCTGGACAAAGAATTTGCAGCAGAGGTAATTGAAAAAGGTCTGGCATCGGAACGGGAAATATTCATTGCCCAGAAAGTTCAGGAAGAAGAATTTGAAAAAAAAGACTCCATTAAAATACTGGGCGATATTATGGTAAGTATGGCTTTTATCACTGAAGAACAAAAAAATATCATCCTTGTGGAGCAGGGCAGATCCCATGAAAGCCAATCCAGCAATGAAGAAGATCAGATCCTGGTGATTCCCAGTATAGACAATATGGAAGCAAGGGTAAAAATCCATAAAGATTTCCTGCCCCTAACCACCATCTCCAAAGTAAAAACCGCATTAAAATCCTTTGGAGTTACCCATGGAATATACCCGGATGCCCTTCTCCAGGGGTTTCTGGATATGGGTAATCTTGAATTTATCGCGGCAAGGCCTGATTATTTCTCTGATCTGAAAAAGAATAGAAACGTTGTTTATCATTTGGAAACCAATGGTACGGAACAAGGAGAAAAAAAGAAGGGCGAAATCCTTGCTGAGGAAGATAAAACCCAGAACTATCTGGTCACCAGGAATATCAAGGGCAGGGAAACCAAAATAAACACCAGTAAGGATTTTAGTTATCGCAGGGGAAGCGGTACCAGATTTTCCCATGATGGTTCAAACATCCTGGCAGCGAAAACAGGACAGGTCACATTGTCCATTGAGAATAAATTATTTATCCATCCCATGATTCATGTCCTTGAAGATGCAGACCTGAGATATGGCCCCCTTGAACCCTGGGCAAATCTCAATATTTCCGGTGTACTTACCGGCGCCTATCCAATAACTGCAGGAAGTATAAAAGCAAGGGAGATCAGGGGAGCCAGGATAGAAACTTTGGGAGAGATCCGTACCAATGTGGGCATTACAGATACCACTATACGGTCCCAGGGAGATATCCATGCCCGATATCTGCATAATTGCAGGATAGAGACATTTGGGAATATCTACATAGAAAATGAAATTTTCGATTCTATAATTTTTTCCAGTGGGAAAATTGACTCTCCGGGATGCAGGATAATTTCATCCAGCATTTTTGCCAAAAAAGGGGTCAGGTTAGCCGGGGCCGGCAGTAAAAAAACAAAACCATGTATGATAACCGCAGGTGGAGAACATCATATTCTTGAACTTTCAAAATCAATTTATAAAGAGATTGAACAGATTACAAAAAAACTTGAATCCTTAAAAGAAGAAATGGATGAACAGGAACACCTTTCCCAAAAAACATTTCAAAAAATGGTTGAGTTAAAAATTTTTCATGACCGCGCAAAAAATAAAAAAGAAATTCTGGGAAAAGAATTTCAAAAAAAAAAAGACCATGTTAAAAAAGAAAAATTAAAAAATATTGTCAAACTTATTTCAAACTTTGAAACAAGAATGGAAAAATCAATTACGTCTCTAAAAGAATTAAATTCAACAAAAAAACATTACGACAATAAAAAAAATAAACTTGAAATCAAAATAAATTCCCTTACACCAAAAATCAAAAAGCAAACACAGAGTCTTGAACAAAATTTATTTTTATTTTTCGACTGGACTCGATACCAAAAAAATATTCCTGAAATTGAAATAAAAGGAAAAACATTTCAAGGCACAAAGATGAATGGCGTTTTTTCTTCCATTGAAATTGAATCTGATCAGGAAAAATTTTCAGTCATGGAAATCACAGATCAGAAAGGTAATTTTAAAATGGAAGTTTTACAAAATGAATAAAAATTTGATTCAATTAGTGAAAGATAAAAGGAGTCACATGCCAATCATTACCTTTAACGCATTTTCATTTTTGCAAAAAAAATTAAAGGCAAAAAACCTGGAGTATTCCAATGTTAAATTATCCATCCAGGAGGGAACAACTGCCAGAGAGCTGATTTCCCGTATGCACCTGTCCAGGGAAGAGGTGGAAGTGGTATTTATAAACGGCCGGGTAGGGACCCTGGAAACAAGGCTTCAGGACCAGGACCGGGTGGCTTTTGTTCCACATGGAACACCTGGGCCTTACAGGGTTTTGCTTGGTTTTACGAATAAAACAGATGAATGAATCAGAAACAAACCAGATCAGGGCGTTTATTGCCTTGTCTCTGCCTGGGCATGTACAACAGGTTCTGGAAGAGATTCAGGTGCTATTGAGGTCCAGGGGGATAAAAGCATCCTGGACCAAACCTGGAACTTTTCATCTGACCCTGAAGTTCCTGGGAAATGTTCAAGCTCTTGATTCCCTGGTATCAGCCATGAACAATTCAGTTAAAGGTTTTTCTTCATTTCAATTGCCTGCGGGCGAGATGGGGGTCTTTCCGGGAATCAAGAAGGCCAGGGTGATCTGGAGCGGCATCGGTGGCAGGACAGATGTTCTGGAAAACATATTTAATAGTCTTGAATACAATCTTCAGGCACTTGATATAAAAAGGAAAAACGCAGGTTTTCTCCCCACATCACCCTTGGAAGAAGTAAATCCATTT